>SKPT01000365.1 GCA_007119405.1 Phycisphaeraceae bacterium | reverse complement strand
TCAGTACGCCTTCGCCCAGAGCACGCGGCGCTCGCTCGGCTTGCCGGTGAAAATGCACTTGCCCGGCTCGTCGTCGCCCAGCGGATCCGCAAACGGGATGCAACGAATCGTCACGCCCAGGTCCTTCTGCACCTGCGCCGCGACCGCCTCGTCGCCGCACCAGTGCGACAGCGCGAAGCCGCCGTGGATCTCCGGCTGCTCGGCATTTTTTGGCGTAAAGAACTTGTAGAACTTGTCCTTGGCGTTGATCGCCCGCATGTTCTCGTCGCGAAAGGCCTTGGCGCGGTCGAACAGCGTCTGCTGAATCTCGTCGAGGATGGCGGTGACCTTTTCGACGAACTCGGCGCGCGGCAGGGCCTGCTTCTCGCGTGGCGACTGGTCGCGGCGAGCCATGAAGACGGCATCGCTCGCCATGTCGCGCGGGCCGATCTCGAGGCGAATCGGCACGCCCTTCTTGACCCACTCCCAGTTCTTGTCGCCGCCGCGGATGTCGCGCGTGTCGAGCTCGACGGTGACGGGGCGGTGAGCGTAGCTGAGCTTGGTCAGTTCATCGCGCAAGCTCTTGCAGTAGGCGACGACGGCCTCGGGGTCGTCGGCCTTGTGGGTGATGGGCAGGATGACGACGTGGGCGGGCGCGAGCTTGGGCGGCAGGACGAGGCCGTCGTCGTCGCTGTGGGTCATGATGAGTCCGCCGACGAGCCGGGTGGAGACGCCCCACGAGGTCGTCCAGGCGTGCTTGCGCTCGCCGTCGGCGTCGAGGAACATGATGTCCTGCGCCTTGGCGAAGTTCTGCCCCAGGAAGTGGCTGGTGCCGCCCTGCAGCGCCCGGCGATCCTGCATCATCGGCTCAAAGGTGTAGGTGTCCACCGCGCCGGGGAACTTTTCGCCCTCGCTCTTTCGGCCCTTGATCACCGGCATGGCCATCCAGTTTTCCGCGAACTCGGCATACACATCAAGCATGCGCAGCGTTTCCTCGACGGCCTCGGCCTCGGTGGCGTGGGCGGTGTGCCCCTCCTGCCAGAGAAACTCGCTGGTGCGCAGGAACAGCCGCGTGCGCAGCTCCCAGCGCACGACGTTCGCCCACTGGTTGATGAGCACCGGCAGGTCGCGATAGCTCTGGATCCACCTGGCGTACATGGTGCCGATGATCGTTTCGGACGTGGGGCGGACGATCAGCGGCTCTTCCAGCTTGGCTTCGGGATCGGGGATGAGCCCTTGGCCGTCGGAGCCCTCGATGAGGCGATGGTGCGTGACGACGGCACACTCCTTGGCGAAGCCCTCGACGTGCTGGGCTTCCTTTTCGAGGAAGCTCTTGGGGATGAAGAGGGGGAAGTAGGCGTTGCGGTGGCCGGTGGCCTTGAACATGTCGTCGAGGGTTCGCTGGATGTTTTCCCAGATGGCCCAGCCCCAGGGTTTGATGACCATGCAGCCGCGCACGGGCGAGGCTTCGGCGAGGTCGGCGGCCTTGACGACCTGCTGGTACCAGTCGGGGTAGTTCTCGGCGCGGGTGGGGGTGATGGCGGTCTTGGGCATGGGGGACCAGGGGCTAGGGGTTAGGGACTAGGGACTAGGGGTTAGGGGGGTTGGTTAGCGTTTGTCGCGGCGTCGGTTGAGTGATCTTTGTAGGCCGCGGATCATGCGGCCGATTTCATCTGATTCGCGGACAAGCTCCACGACGGCTTGTTCGGCGAAGTGGCCCAGGTTGACGGTGATGGCTAACAAGGTTTGGACTTCGGCGAGCGATCCCTGAGAGAACGACAAGTGTCGCAGAAACTCGCCGGTGCCATCGCGGGCGTGGCCCTCAGCAATGTTGGCAGGGACCGAGACGGCGGCTCGCTGCAATTGACTGGTCAAGCCATACCTTTCATGGTCAGGCAGGTTCCGGGCACATTTGTACACGCGGGTCACCCAATCCATCGCACGTTGCCAGGCCTGAAGGTCACGATAGCTGCGGATGTCGTCCATTGTGGTGCTCCCAAATGATGTCCCCGCGCCATCACACACGCTCCCTCATCCCTATCCCTAGCCCCTAGTCCCTAGTCCCTAGTCCCTAGCCCCTGCCCCCTCAATACTCCGTCACGGGCAACCCCTGGAGCGGATCCTCCCCCCCGCCGGCCTCCGTCGGCCCCGGCAGGTGCTCCGCCCCCACGGCGGCGATGATCGCCTCCAGATCATCCGGCACCGGGATCGGCGAGTTGGCCATCACGCCCGTGACCTCGCGGCGCGGGGCCTGGTCCTGGATCGCCTTGACGTCCAGGCCGGTGTGGTAGCGCACCGTCGCGTCGGGGTCCTTGAGCACGTGGCCGGTGAGGATGCACACGACGCGCTCGTCGGGCTTGATGACGCCCTCCTCAACGAGCTGGCGCGTGCCGGCGACCGAGGCGGCCGACGCCGGCTCGCACCCGAAGCCGAAGCGCCCGACCAGGGCCTTGTGCTCCAGGATCGTCTCGTCGTCGACCTGCCGCACGACGCCGTCCATGATCGACAGCGCCCGCAGCGCCTTGGGCAGGTTGACGGGGCGGCCGATCTCGATGGCGCTGGCGACGGTGTGGGCGTGGAAGTCGGCGGCGTCGGCCTCGGCGTAATAGCGGGCGATGGTCTCGTGATCGATGCGCCCCCCGTTCCACGTCAAGCCATGCGTGTTGACCAGCTCGTGCAGCGGATTGGCGCCGCTGGCCTGGATGACCGCCAGGCGCGGGATCTTCTCGATGAGGCCCAGCTCGTGCAGCTCGGCGAAGGCTTTGCCGAAGGCCGAGCAGTTGCCCAGGTTGCCGCCGGGCACGATGATCCAGTCGGGAAGCTCCCAGTCCATCGCCTCGAGCACGCGGTACATGATCGACTTCTGCCCCTCGAGGCGGAAGGGGTTGACGCTGTTCATCAGGTAGATGCCCATCTCCGGGTGATCGACCGCGATCTGGCGGACGCGGCGGAGGCAGGCGTCGAAGTCGCCCTGGATCTGGAGCGTGCGGGCGCCGTAATCGAGCGCCTGGCTGAGCTTGCCGTAGGCGATCTTGCCCGAGCCGATGAAGACGATGCCCGTCATCTCGCTGAGGGACGCGAACATGGCCAGGCTGGCGCTGGTGTTGCCGGTGGACGCGCAGGCGACGCGTTTGGCGCCGACGAGCCGGGCGTGGGTGAACGCGGCCGTCATCCCGTTGTCCTTGAACGAGCCGGAGGGGTTCAGGCCTTCGTATTGCAGGTACAGCCCGCGCGGCTTGAGCCCGATCAGCGGGGCGAGCAGGTCGGCCTCCTGGAGGTTGGTGCGGCCTTCGCCGATGGTGACGATGTTCGCCTCGTCGCGGTAGAAGGGCAGCAGCTCGCGGAAGCGCCACACGCCGGAGAAGTCCAGCGCCCCTTCGCCATGCTCGCCCTTGGTCATCCAGCGATGCTCGAAGCGCGAGAACGAGGCCGGGGCGTCGGCCCGGGCCCAGTCGTAGCGGATGTCCAGCAGCGACTGCCTGCCCCGGGCGACGCACGCCGGGCAGGCCACGTGCACCTCGTCGATGGCGTAGCGCGCCTGGCAGTCGGGGTCGATGCACTGTTGGAAAGCGATGTCATCCATGGCGAACATCCGCGAAAAAAGCGTCGAACGGCCGCCGATCAACGCAAGGGGGGAGCGGGATTGTACCACCGCGGGGGGTATAAAGCCGGGACCGGTGGTCCCGGTGAGGCGGCGTGGGCTGGCCGACGGCGCGAAAGTGGTCTTCGTCACATCGGCCCCTCGCGGCGGCGGGTCGAGGCGGCGAGGCGAATCGCAGGCGGAGCGGTCGCGCGCGCCGTGGCCTCGGGAGCACCGGCCCGGAGGGATAGGGAGCGTCATGGCAGGGGTGCACCTCAAAAAGGTAGCGGGTGCCACACAGCATCCCGAAGGGTGCTGTGTGGCACCTCGAATGCATCGTTCGCTCCCTTTCGTGAGAAATCTTCCTTCTGCCACCCGGCGTCACCGCCACACCCAGCAGCGCGCCTCACGCCGCCTGAAGGCGATGCCTGCCAGCTATGCCCCTGGACATGGCCAGCTCGCACGCCAGCAGGGCGCACCCTCCCCCGGCCCCTCCCGAAGGGAGGGGGGTAAGACCCGACGCACGGGGCCGCGCCGCGGCTGGCTTACAATACGCCCATGTCCCGCATCGCCCCGCGCATCGGCATCACCGTCGCCAACGTCAAGGACAAGCCCGCGACGTACAGCCTCGGCAGCGCCTACGCCCAGGCCGTCGCCGACGCCGGCGGCGTGCCGCTGATGCTCGCCCAGCTCCCCGAGCTCATCGATGCCTACCTCGAGACGTGCGACGGCCTGCTGCTGACCGGCGGGGCCGACCCGCTCACCGAGCCGTACGGCGAGCCGACGCACCCGGCCGCCAACCGCCTGGCACCGGCGCGGCAGCATTTCGAGTCGGCCCTGCTGGCGGCGCTGGATCTGCGCCCCGAGACGCCCGTGCTCGGGATCTGCCTGGGCTGCCAGATGATGGCCCTGCACGCCGGGGGCCGACTGGACCAGCACATGCCCGAGACGCTGGGCGATGCGGCCGCCCGCGCTCACCAGGGTGACCGCCTGCACCGCGTCGAGCCGGTCGACTGGCCGCTCGGCCACGCCCGGCCGGGGCAGGTCGTCTCCTCGGATCACCAGGCGATCGCCGAGCCCGGCCGCCTGCGCGTCGCGGCCGTCGCCCCCGATGGCGTGATCGAGGCGGTGCATGACCCCGCCCGGGGGTTCTACCTCGGCGTGCAGTGGCACCCGGAGCGCACGACGGGGCCCGACGCCCCGGCCGGCCTCACGCGCGGTCTGTTTCAGGCGCTTGTGCTTGCTGCTGGCGAACCTGCCGCTCGCGCAGGTAGATCATGACCACCACCAGCGTCACCCCCACCATCAGCGCGGCGTCGGCGAGGTTGAAGATCCACGGCCAGATGCCCGCCTCGGGGAAGAGCCAGAACATGTCACGCACGACGGCGTAGCGCAGCCGGTCGTAGAGGTTGCCCAGGGCCCCGCCGAGAACCAGCGCCAGACCCAGATGGTAGGGCCAGGCGCTCGCGTCGCTGCGCCAGAACAGGCGCAGCAGGATCACCACGGCGATGATGGAGACGGTGATGAACAGCCAGCGCTGCCCGGACCACATGCCGAACACCGCCCCGGGGTTGGTCGTCAGGCGCAGGCTCAGCACGCCGGGCACGACCTCCACAGGCGGGTGAAGCGGCACCGCATGCTCGGGCGGCGTGACCTCGCCAAGCACGACCGGCTGCCCGGCGACCCGCTCGAAGGTGGCGTACTTGATCGCCAGGTCCAGCCCCACGACCAGCACCGCCACCGCGATGAAGCAGACGATGGCCGGCGGCGAGGCACCGGCCCGGCGCCGTGTGACGCCGTGCTCCGCCTGGCCCTGCCTGCCGCCTTGCTCGATCTGGGTCATGGGAGCCTGGTTGTAGGGGGGGTGGGCAACGGCCGGCTCAGCCGCTGTCCAGGCCGCGCTTCTCGCGTTCGCGGGCGACTTCAATGCTGTGCTTCGCCCAGGGCTTGGCCTCGAGGCGCGGGCGGCCGATGGGCTCGCCGGACTCGATGCACACGCCGTAGGTGCCCTTCTCGATGCGGTCCAGGGCCTCGTCGATCTCGCGCAGCATCCGCCGCTCGGACTCGACGAGCCCGAGCGTGAACTCCTGCTCGTAGCTGGCGGTGCCGGTGTCGGCCATGTGCTCGTAGGAGATGCCCTCATCGAAGCTGCGGGCGTCGGTCTCGAGCGATTCGACGTCGCCGACGAGCTCGGCACGCTTCTCCAGCAGCAGGTCGCGGAACTTCTTCAGATCACGCTTGGTCAAGCCCGTCTTGACCTTGCGCAGGTCGTCGTCGGTCAGGTGCTGGCCCTGGCCGTTGCCGGCCACGGCATCGTTAGCGGGCTTGGCCTGGGGCTTGGGCTGCTTGCTCACGGTGGTCTTCCTTGACTCCTGGGCGCTCTCGGCCGACTCGGCCGGCTTGCGCGTGGATTTCTTCTTCCTGGCGGTCGTGGACGTCTTGGCCGACTTCCCCCCCGTGGTCCGGGCCCGGGTGGATTTCTTTTTGGACGTTTTCGAGGACTTGCGAGCCACGAGGCAACCTCTCCATCCGCAAACAGGGGCTACCGGGACCTGTCGCCGCGCCCCGGCCCCTGCCCGGGACACGCCGCATCCCTCCGCCACCCCCCCGACACCCCACCAGCTTCCAGCCGCGCCGCCCGCCCGGCCCGGGCCAAGACGGCACAGTGTATCGCTCAGCCATACGCCGGACAAGCGGTGCGGTTCGATTCTCCGCCGACCCGGCGCGGAACCGAATGTCGGGTGCGGAAATAAGTTCTGTAAAACAAATGGCTTGAGTCAGGATTGCCCATCCAGCAAGCAGGGTTTACGGCGTGGGATGCCGGAGGCGTGGCGGGGGGGGCCACTGACAAGCGGAGTCCGCGGAGCCTGTCAGTGCCGATGCGCACCGTGGCCCTGCGGCCGGCACGCACCGAGAAGCCTGAGCCCGGCCTGGGCGGTCGCCCCGAGTCGCCGGCCATCAGACCGGGCCTGGGCTCCGTCCGAAAACCGCAGGAGTGGGGGTGCCACGGCTTGTCCCGAAGGGCAAGCCGTGCATCGCCGGACCGCCGCACGGCTCGCCGCTTCGCGGTCAAGCCGTGGCACCCACTTTTCGGACGGAGCCTAGTCCTGGTGCTGCTTGCGCAGCCGGGTGCTCAGGCGCAGCAGCAGGTGGACGCGCTCGATCTCGTCCAGCCATTCCTGGAGCGTGGCCTCGAGCTCGCCCTGGGGCACCGGGGCCCCGGGCAGGGGGCAGGCCCCGCCGAGCCGCTTTTGCGCCAGGGCGCGGTAGCGGGTCAGCGTGCGGTCGCCGAACCAGGAGACGAGCTCGTGGTCCTCGGCGGCGAGGATGAGCACGGGCACGCGCTGGCCGGCGTTGATGGCCACGGCCTGGGCGAGGTCCGGGTGCTCGTCGCGGTCGAGCCAGCGCAGGTCCAGGGCGGGGCAGGCCTCGGCGATGCGCTGGATGAGCGGGCCCTGCTGGACGCAGTCGCCGCACCAGATGCCCGAAAGGCAGATGGCGTTGATCTGGCGGGTGAATGAGCCGAGCAGCTTGCGCTGGGCGTCGGTGAGGCGGATGCGGTCGTAGACGGCCTGCCAGTCGGCGCGCTGTTGGTCCTTGCCGGTGGCGAGGTAGTCGGCCCAGGAGAGGCCGGCGGCGTGCTTCTCGGCGAGGCTGGCGGCGTCGAGGATGGTGGTGGTGTCGGGCATGGGAATGCAGCTTTGGGGGGAGATCAAACCGCTATTGTAGCGGATGGGGGGTGAAGGGGCGGAAATCCCGCCCTTCGCTCGCCCCGCCACTCGCCGGCTCGCTCAGGACGGGCGTTGATTATGCCGCGATCTCGAAATCCATGTGGCGTGTGTCGGCGATGCGCGTCGAGGCGTCGAGGATTTCGATGCGCACGAGGTTGCCGTGCTCGTCGTAGTCGAGGATCACACCCGGCTTGTCCTCATCGCTCTCGGCGACGGGCGCGTCGGCGAGCTGGATCGTCAGCGTATCGGTGTGGGGGTCGTAGACGGTCTTCATGGCCGGCTCCGGCGCGCCTGATCCGCGAGATCATCCAACCGACCTTCCCGCGCGTCACGTTCGATCTGCTCATCCCATCGCACTGCCGCGTAGCGATCGAACCAATCGCGGAAAGCGGCGAACTCGGCGTCATTCAGCCGCCTGACCGAATCCGCAAGCTTTTCGACCGAGTTGTACGCCATGCCTGTTCCCAAGGTCTCGCGAAGCCGCGAGCGGCGGGTCACGCTCACACCATCCCGCTTTTGCGCGCGTAGTCGAAGACGCCGCCGGCTTCGATGATGGGCTTGACGTCGCCTAGGGGCTTGAGCTCGTAGGTCTTGCCGGTGCTGTGGTTGGTGAGCCTGCCGTTTTCGATGTCCACCTCCACGTCGTGGTCGGTGGCGATCTCGTCGACGAGGCGGGTGGTGGCTTCGCACGGCAGCAGGTAGCCGCCGTTGACGCAGTTGCGGTAGAAGATGCGGGCGTAGAACTCGGCGACGACGACGGTCGCGCCGGCCTCGGCGATGGCCAGCGGCGCGTGCTCGCGCGATGAGCCGCAGCCGAAGTTCCGCCCGCCGATGACGATGCGGTAGTCGGTCTTGAACTCACCCTCGGGCACGAAGCGGGTGTTGCCCTCGGGCAGGCCCGCCTGGCCCGCGGGCACGCCGGACATCGCGTACATGCCGAAGTACTTGCGTTCCTCGGGGTCGGAGGGGTCGTAAGCCAGGTACTCGGCGGGGATGATCTGGTCGGTGTCGATGTCGTCGCCGAGGACGAACGCCTTGCCGCGGATGATGTCGAGTGTCGCTGCCATGTTTCGGTCTCTGCGGGCGGTGTGCGGGTCGTGGTCGGGCGTCGCGAGCGCGGGCGGGCGGGTCGCGCGGCCGCGGGC
>SKPT01000377.1 GCA_007119405.1 Phycisphaeraceae bacterium | reverse complement strand
GGCCGACCTCGACGCCGTGCGCGAGCATCATGCGGGCACGGGGTTGTTGTGGAATGAGCGATTCCACAGCCGGGCGATGGCGTTTGACAAGTACGACAGCCGGCCGGCGATGCACTGGCAGAGCTACCGGCAGGTGGACGTCTACCGCCAGCGGGCGGATGAGCTGGTCAAGCTCGCGGCGGCGAGCGGGCCGGGCGGGGCCGGGGGTGGGGGTGCCACTGACAAGCGGAGTCCGCGGAGCTTGTCAGTGTCGAACGCCCGAAGCACTGACAAGGCCGGGGACAGCCTTGTCAGTGGCACCCGACCCAGCGCCCTGGATCTGGGTTGTGGCGACGGGTTGTTCACGCACCTGCTGGCGAAGCAGGGGCTGACCGTCACCGGCGTTGACCCGGAAGCTGCCGCCATCGAGCAGGCGAAGGCGGAGGTCGCCCAGCAGCGGTATGCGGGCGACGCGCCGACGTTTGAGGTGGCGACGGGCGAGCGGCTCGGCTTCGCCGACGCGAGCTTCGACGTGGTGATGATGCTCGACGTGATCGAACATCTGCCCAACCCGGTGGCCGTGCTGCGCGAGGTCTCCCGCGTGCTCGCGCCCGGCGGGGCGCTGGTGCTCAGCACGCCGGCGTGGCAATACGGCGGGTGGTCCGACGCGGTGTATCACGTCACGGAGTATGGGCCGGAGGAGCTGCAACGGCAGGTGATGGTGGCGTCGGCGATGCAGATCGAGAAGATGGGGAAGATCGGCGGGGCGTACCGGGACCTGGTGGTGGTGGCGCGGAAGGCGGGCTGAGTTCTGATTGCTGATTTGGAGAGCGATCGCAGGGGCGTGTGACGCGGATCGCTTCGCGGGTGCCCCACAGCGCCGTGAGCTCCACGGCTCTGGCGCGGATGTAGGGTGGGTAGAGCGAAGCGAAACCCACCAGCTTGGCTGACGACCCACGACGCTCGCGGTGGGTTTCGCTTCGCTCTACCCACCCTACGACGGAAGTGCACGGCGTTGGGTGCCACTGGCGGCTTGTCCGCCAGTGCCTGGGCGAAGGCGTGCGGGCGCGGTGGATCGAGGCGACGATCGGGGCAACTCGTTGGCGTGGATCGGATGCCGCCGCCCCGGGACCACCGGTCCCGGCTTTATAGGCCCGCGGCCGGCTCAACCGACGGCTGGCGCAGCCAGCGGCGCATCGCGGCGGTGGGCTCGGCGTCGGGGTGAGCGCGGGCGATGGCGGCGGCGAGCAGGCCCATGAACATGGGCTGCGGCCGCAGCGGGCGGCTGGTCAGCTCGGGGTGGAACTGGGCGCCGACGAAATAGGGATGCACGGCCGCGGGCAGCTCGAGGATCTGCATGATCGGCTGCTTGGGATGGCGCCCCGAGAAGACCAGCCCGTGCTGCTCGAGCGTGTCGATGTAGCCCGGGTCGACCTCGTAGCGATGGCGGAAGCGTTCGCGGACGGTCAGGGGCTGGTCGTCGCGTTGGCCGCGCGGCCGACGATCCTGGTAGAGCAGCGCGGCCAGTGAATGCGGGGCCACGAGCACGTCCTGCCCGCCGAGGCGCATCGACCCGCCCAGGCCCTCGATGCGCTTCTGCTCGGGGAGGATGTCGATGACGGCGGCGGCCGTGTCGGGGTCGAACTCGCTGGAGCCGGCGCCGGCGATGCCGCAGACGTGGCGGGCGTAGTCGATCACCGCCATCTGGAACCCGAGGCAGATGCCGAGATAGGGCACGCCCTGCTCGCGGCAGTGGCGGACGCAGGCGATCTTGGACTCGGTGCCGCGCTGGCCGAAGCCTCCGGGCACGATCACCGCGTGCACGTCGCGCAGGGCGGCGGGGGCCTCGGCGGGCTGGATCCGCGTCGTGTCGATCCACTGGACGTCGAGCCGTGCGGAGAGGTGCGCCGCGGCGTGCTCCAGGGCCTTGTCGATCGAGGCGTAGGCGTCGCGCAGGGCGGCGTACTTGCCGGTGATGCCGATGCGCAGGTCGAAGCGTCGCTCGGCGGTGAGCTTGGAGACGAAGACGCGCCACGTCTCGCGGGCGGTGTCCTCGTGGGCCTGGTCCACGCGGGCGTGCAGGTCCAGCAGCGAGAGCACCTCGCGGTCCAGCCCGGCGCTGCGCAGGGCCTCGGGCACCGTGTAGACGCTCGGCCGATCGTGCATCGAGAAGACGCGCCGCATGGGCACGTTGGAGAACATGGCGATCTTCTGGGCGGCGGACTCGGCCACCTCGTGGGCGGCGCGGCAGGCGATGATGTGCGGCTGAACGCCCGCCTCCATGAGCTTGCGCAGGCCGAGCTGGGCCGCCTTGGACTTCTGCTCGCCCAGGGCGGGCGGCTCGATGACGTAGGTCAGGGCGACGAAGCAGACGCTGTGCTCGCCCTCCTCGAACGCGAGCTGGCGCAGGGCCTCGATGTAAAACGCGTTCTCGTAGTCGCCCACGGTGCCGCCGACCTCGACGAAGACGACGTCGGCCTGCTGGCGGACGGCGAGCTCGCGGAGCATGTACTTCACTTCGCCGGTGACGTGGGGGATCATCTGCACGTCCCGGCCGAGGTACCCGCCGTGGCGCTCCTTGTCGAGCACGCGGCGGAAGACCTGCCCGCTGGTGGTGTAGTTGTCGGCGGTGAGGTTCTGGTCGAGGATGCGCTCGTAGGTGCCCAGGTCCATGTCGGTCTCGAGGCCGTCGTCCAGGACAAAGACTTCGCCATGGCGGTAGGGGTTGAGCGTGCCGGAGTCGATGTTGAGGTAGCCCTCCATCTTGATGGGGGCGACCCTGAGGGACTTGTCCTTGAGCAGCTTGGCGAGCGAGGAGGAGAAGATGCCCTTGCCCAGGCCGGACATGACGGTGCCCAGGACGACGACGTACTTGTGGCGTCCGGGCTTATAGCCGTCGGGGATGGGGTTGTAGAACTCGGAGTCCTGTGAGCGGGTGCCCGCGTCGGTGAGGATGTCCTGCGTGGTGGGCATAACATACCGTAACATCGCCGGCGGGCGTGTTCAAGGTTTGGTGGGGGAATTGGGCAATCAAGGTTCGGGGTCGGGCCGGCCCCCGCCGGCCGTTACGCCCGTCACCGGGCTCAGGCCGGGGCGTTGACGCCGGTGCCCGGGCGGGTCCGCGAGGCGGGGGCCGTCGCTGATCGGGCGCCTCCGTAGCCTGACACCGGTGCGGCCGGCAATGGATAGGCGGCCGGCCGGTGGCTAGCGTCGTTGCAGGCTGGCTGGTCGTGGGCGGGGAGTGGGAGAAATGCTCGGCGCGGTGGTTGACCGGATACTTTGGCGGCGCCTGACGGGCGCGGGGACGGACGAGAGACGGCCGAGGGGCGACGACGGGGCGGGACACATTCATGTGCTGGTGATCGCCCCGCAGCCGTACTACGTGGACCGGGGCACGCCGATCGACGTGGACCTGCTGGTGCGGGCGCTGTGCGAGCTTGGCCAGCGCGTGGAGCTGGTGGTTTACCACGCGGGCGAGGATCGGCGATACCCGGGGCTGACGGTGCACCGGATCCGGGCGCCGCGTTGGCTGGTGCCGGCCGGGCCGGGCTTCTCGTGGCGCAAGCTCGCGTGCGACGTGCTGCTGCTGGGCAAGGCGTGGCGGGTGCTGCGGCGGGCCCGGCCGGACGTCGTGCACGCCGGCGAGGAGGCCGTGTTCCTGGCGATGGCCCTGCGGGCGATCCACGGCACGCCGTACGTCTACGACATGGACTCGTCGATCGCCCAGCAGCTCGTGGAGCAGATGCCGGTGCTGGGGCCGGCGGCGCGGGTGCTTGAGGCCTGCGAGCGGGCGGCGGTGCGGCGATGCATCGCCGCCGCCCCGGTCTGCCGCGAGCTCGAGGAGCTGGCCCGGCGGCACGAGGCGCGGCACGTGCAGCGGCTGGATGACATCTCGCTGCTGCGCGTCGACGAGAAGCCGCAGCCGGGGCAGGTCCGGGCGCGGGCAGGGCTGGCGGGCGACGTGCCCGTCGTGATGTACGTGGGCAACTTTCAGCCCTACCAGGGGCTGGATCTGCTGCTGGCGGCGGCGGCGCGGGCGATGCGCCCCGGGCCGCGGTTCGAGCTGGTCCTGCTCGGGGGCACGGACGGCCAGATCCGGGCGTTGCACCAGCGGGCGGCCGAGGCAGGCATCGGCGAGCACGTGCACTGCCCGGGCCCCTGGCCGCTGGATCGGCTGCACGAGGCGCTGGCCGACGCGGACGTGCTCGTGGTGCCGCGGACGCGCGGGGTCAACACCCCGATGAAAATCTTTCCCTTTCTGCACTCGGGCAAGGCGGTTCTTGCCACCGCCTTGCCGACGCACACGCAGATTCTCGATGAGCGCATCGCGATGCTGGCACCGGCCGAGCCCGAGCCGTTCGCCGCGGCGCTGACGCGGCTGCTGGCGGACGCGGCGCTGCGCCAGCGCCTGGGCGAGGCCGGCCGGGCGTTCGTCGAGGCCAACCACACCTGGCACGCGCATTGCCAACGTGTCGAGCAGTTGTACGAGTACGTCCAGGGGCTGGTGCGGGGTTAGCCGCGAAGGCACGAAGGAGGCACGAAGCAGGGCAAAGCTCGTCTGCCGGCGAACGCCCGCCCTGAGCCGGGCGAAGGGCGTGATCTCCGGACGCCGATCACAGCTTCGCACGGACAAGCTCCGCAGACTTCACTTGTCAGTGGCACCCGGTGTTTGTCAGTGGCGCCCCCACGACGGCAGACATGCCCATGCCTTGCTTCGTGCCCTTCGTGCCATCGTGGCGGACCGGATTGATCGAGGAGACGACGACATGAAAGCGCTGGTCACCGGCGGCACGGGATTCACCGGCAGCCACCTGACCCGTCGTCTGCTGGACGAGGGCCACGAGGTGCACGTCGTGGACGTGGCCCCGGGGCTGTTTGACGAGGAGCTGAGCCGGCGGGGGGCGCGCATCGAGCTGGGGACGGTCGCGGATCGCGCCTTTGCCCGCCGGGCGGTCGAGCGCACCGAGCCGGACGTGGTGTTCCACCTCGCGGCGGCGTTCCGGCAACTGAACGTGCCGGAGAGCTTCTACTGGCGCGTCAACGTCGAGGGCACGCGTCATCTGGCCGAGGCGGCGGCGGACGTGGGCGTGGGCAAGTTCGTTTATTGCTCGACGCAGGGCGTGCACGGGCACATCGCCGAGCCGCCGGGCGACGAGGACTCGCCCATCGAGCCGGCCGACTACTACCAGCAGACGAAGTACGAGGCCGAGCGCGTGGTGCGGCGGCTGGTCAACGAGCGCGGACTGGACGCGGTGACGGTGCGGCCGACGGCGATCTACGGCCCGGGCGACCCGGCGCGCTTCCTGATGCTCTATCGCATGTGCCGGCGCGGGACGTTTCACATGTTCGGCGACGGGCAGACGACCTACCACCCGGTCTACATCGACAACCTGGTCGACGGGTTCCTGGCGGCCGCCAACGCCTCGGACGGGGCCGGGCGCAGCTACCTCATCGGCGACGCGCGGTATTACACGCTCAACGACCTGGTGCGGCACGTGGGGGCGTCGCTGGGCGTGCCGGTGCGGATCAAGTATTGGCCGTTCTGGCCGCTGTACGCGGCCGCGACGTGCTGCGAGGCGATGTGCAAGCCGGTGCATCTCACGCCGCCGCTGTTTCGCCGACGGGTGGACTGGTTTCGCCAGATGCGGGCGTTTCGCATCGACCGGGCGAAGCGGGAGCTGGGCTATCAGCCGCGCGTCGGCATCGAGCAGGGGCTGGAGGCGACGGCCAAGTGGTATCGGGACAACGGGTACGTGTGAAGAACAATGCAGAATGCAGAATGCAGAATGCAGAAAACGGAATGCATAAGAACGTGTGTAAGAAGGGTGCCACACAGCATCCCGGCAGGGTGCTGTGTGCTTGGGCCATCAACGGTGAATCGCACACAGCAGCCTTCGGCATGCTGTGTGGCACCCAACGCCGTGAACTATTCGGTGGCGGCGCTGATGTAGGGTGGGTAGAGCGAAGCGGAACCCACCACGATGCTCGTAAATCCAACGCAGGACTGGTGGGTTTACCGGCGTTCGCCGGTGCCGCAGCCATCGCTTCGCTCTACCCACCCTACATCAATCATGCACGGCGTTGCGTGGCACCCTGAGCGGCGCCAACCAGTGGTTAAGCCGTCCCGCAAATCATCCATCAGAGATCAGCAATCAGAAACCTACCACGACCGGGAGCTTCGAGCATGACCAAGCCGACCGCTTCGCCCACGCCGGGCACGAGCGATGCGCAGGCCGGCGCGTCGCAGCCGGCCTATCGGAAGGTGCAGGCGCGCCTGGCGGACGCGTCGCTTTCGCCGCTGGGCAAGTACCAGGGCATCGTCGTCGGATCGCGCGGGCTGGGCGCGACGCTGGGCTACGAGCTGTACGCCTGCCTGCTGGTGAACCTCGGCGGGGCGATCGGCCTGGGGCTGCGGCGGCTGGCGGCGCCGCGCCTGCTGAATCGTTGCGGGCCGGGGCTGGCCGTGGGCCGGGGCGTGACGCTGCGTCACCCCGGCCGCATCGCCCTGGGCCGGCGGGTGCTGATCTCCGACGGCTGCACGCTCGATGCCCGCTGCGATGAGCCGGTGGGCATCGACGTCGGCGACGACGTGTCCATGGGCGACCGCTGCGCCCTGCGCTGCAAGGACGGGCGGATCGAGATCAACGCCGGCGTGGGGCTGGGCGCCGAGGCGAGCGTCTACGCGGTGGCGGGCAACCGTGTCCGCGTCGGCGAGGAGGCGATGATCGGGCCCAAGGCGTACCTCGGCGGCTCGCAGTACCACACGCAGCGCCACGACGTGCCCATCGCCCGGCAGGGGCACGACCCGCGCGGCGGGGTCGACGTCGGGCCCGGGGCGTGGATCGGCGCCGCGGCGGTGATCCTCGACGGCATCAGCGTCGGAGCGCATGCGATCGTCGCCGCCGGGGCGGTGGTGACGCGCGATGTGCCGGAGTACGCGGTCGTCGCCGGCGTGCCGGCGCGCGTGATGCGCGACCGCCGCGAGGCGGGTGAGGGTCAGTGAGACGCGTTCGTGTTGAGTTTGGCGCGGCGAGATTCCTTGACGCGTCGTCGCCGGTTGGGTGCCACTGACAAGCGGAGCGGTGCCGGGGGCGGAGCTTGTCAGTGCGGACAGGCATGACGGCCCCCGGCACTGACACGGCCGAGGAGAGCCTTGTCAGTGGCACCCGCAAGGCGCTGCGACTCTCTGCACCGCATATGACAGGCTCATCGCGATGAATGACAGCTCCTACGGCAGCGCCCCGACGATCGACCCTTCGCTGGACCTGGCGCCGCGGCCAGCGCGCGCCTCGACGCGCTCGCGCTGGCTGGCGCTGGCGATCCGGGCGGCGATCTCCGGCGCGCTGGTGGCGTGGATGCTGTCGCACGCGGCGGTGGCGGACATCGTCGCGGCGTTCGCCAACGTCCACACCGCGTGGCTGGCGCTGGCCGGCGTGCTGCTGTTCAACGGCTCGTTCCTGACGGCCTGGCGGTGGCGCCTGCTGCTGGCGGCCCAGGGGGTGCACCTGCCGCAGCGGCTGCTCTTCCTCTCCTGCATCGTCGCCATCTTCTTCAAGCAGTTCCTGCCCGCGACGTTCGGCGGCGACGCCAGCCGGTTCTACGACTCGTGGCGGATGGGCACGCCGCGCAGCGTCGCGGCCATCGCGCTGGTCGTCGACCGCGTGCTGGGGCTGCTGGCGCTGGTGCTGGTCGCGGCGGTGATGCTGCCGTTCGCCCGCGAGCTGACCGGCGCGTATCCGGGCCTCTACGCGTGGGTGCTGCTGGCGGCGGCCGCGCTGGGGCTGGTGACGCTGATGTTCTTCGCCCGCGAAGGCTCGCTGATCCATCGCCTGGGCGCCTTCGCACGCCTGGTGCCGGAGAAGGTGCAGCGCAAGCTGGCGCGCACGGCCGCGGCGCTGAAGGCCTACCGCGGCCGCGGGCGCGAGCTGAGCTGGCTGATGGTGCTGTCGCTGGCGCTTCAACTGAACGTGATCCTCTTCTACTGGACGGTGGCGCAGGCGCTGGGCCTGGCGGTGCCGGCAGCGGCGTTTCTGGTGATCGTGCCCGTGGCGATCGTGGTCATGCTCATCCCGGTGTCGATCAACGCCATCGGCGTGCGCGAAGCGATCTTCGTGCTGCTGCTGGCCGCCTACGGCGTGAGCACGGGCGAGGCGCTGGCGTTCGCCTGGCTGGAGTATGCCATGTTCCTGGTGTACGGGCTCCTGGGCGGGGTGGTGTTCCTCCTGCGCCGCGCCGCGCCTCCGCCGCGGCGGGCGTGAGCCTCGCCGGCAGAACCATCGGATTATTGACCTTTGAATGGTCAACTTCACGGGGATCCGGCGCATCGCCGGTGCCACGGCTTGACCGCGAAGCGGCAAGCCGTGCGATCATCGGCAAGCGCACGGCTTGCCCTTGTATGTTGAATTTGGCAGTTTGCGTAGGGGTGGGGTGATGGTGTAAGGAGGGGGGAATCGCCGGGCCCCCGCGACCGCGGGGGCCCGGCGGCCGGTCGCGAGATCGT
>SKPT01000599.1 GCA_007119405.1 Phycisphaeraceae bacterium | reverse complement strand
GGATCCGGCGCATCGGGGGTGCCACGGCTTGACCGCGAAGCGGCAAGCCGTGCGATCATCGGCAAGCGCACGGCTTGCCCTTCGGGACAAGCCGTGGCACCCCACGACCTGCAGTGAAAGCGACCATTCAAAGGTCAATAGAACCCGCATCAGTCGAAGAACGGGAACAGCCGGCGCAGCTCCGCCTCGTCGGGCTGCCGGCCATACTCGCAGATCTCGAAGGCCTCGGCGCAGACAATCGCCTCGCCGCGCTGCTGGCCGTAGCGCTTGACCAGCAGCTCGCGGTGGGTGTTGGCGGTGCGCGGGAAGCGGCCGGTGAAAAACTGGTCGCCCATGAAACGCTGCTTGAGCCAGGCGCGTCGGCCGGCCTCGTCGTCGGGCACCTCGTCGATCCGCCCGCCGATCCACGCCAGCCACTCGTACATCTGCGACGTGTGCTGGTGCAGCATCTCGATCTTCTTGTCCATCACCTCGTCGACGTCCACCGCGATGTCCGGCGCGAACGGGTACGGCCGCTGGAACCGGTCCTCGCTGTAGGCGATCACCGGCATGCGCTTCATCGCCGGCGTGTCGGTGCAGACGTTGGGCACCGTGATGAGATAGGACGCGTCCTGCACCAGCAGCGACGTGTAGCGGTGGTCGGGGTGGTAGTCGTTGGGCCGGTGCGTGATGACCAGGTCCGGGTCGAGCTCGCGGATCACGCGGATGATGGTCTTGCGCGTGTGCAGGTCGGGAATGAGCTCGGCGTCGTGAAAATCCAGCACGCGGTAGTCGATGCCGATGACGTCGCCGGCGGCCTTGGCCTCGGCACGGCGGCGACGGGCCAGCTCCACGCCGCCGATCTCGTGATGCCCGGCGTCGCCGTTGGTCGCCGAGACGAACGTCACCCGATGCCCGGCCGCGGCGTACTTCGCGGCGATCCCGCCGCACTTGATGTCGCAGTCGTCGGGATGGGCGCCGATGACGAGGATGGACAGGGGTTGGTCGTTCAAGGCAGCTCCCTCGATTAAATGATGAACAAGCGTCGATGATACAGCGCGGGTTCGGGGTTCGGGGATCGGGGTTCCGCACCGCGCGCCCCGCGCTCGATATAAAGCCGGGACCGGTGGTCCCGGGGCGGCGGCGTCAGGCGACCGCCGGCGGAAAGTTCAAATCGTGGCGCGCGTCCCGGCGAGCACCGGCGGCACACCGGCGTGCCGGCAACGCCCCGCGCCGCTTGATCGCCGGCCGCCGATGCCCCGGGACCACCGGTCCCGGCTTTATACAGGACGCGCCGCCCGCCGCGGTCTTTGCGCCTTTCTGCGGATCCCCGATCACCGAACCCCGCGCTAGCTCCGCTGCGCCTTGGACGCCACCTCCACCGCCCGGCCCTGCTTCGCCGACTCCAGCCCGGCCAGCAGCACCTCCGTCACGTGCCGCGCCGCCCAGGCGTGTGACAACGGCGGCTGCTCGCCCCGGTCGATGCAGTCCAACCAGTGGGCATGGGCCTCGCCGACGCCGGCGGCCTCGACCTCGGCGGCGGCGAGCGGGCGATGTTCGATCGGCGCGTGGTCGCTGTCCATCCGCTCCGGCTGCGAGAGCACGAGCTCGTCCGGCCCGTTGCCGTTCTTGGTGAACTTGCCACCCGTGCCGTGAACGGACCATTGCCAGGTCCGGGCCGCGTCGCACCAGCTCGTCTCGGCGGTGGCGAGCACGCCCGAGTCGAACTGAAGCAGCAGCGAAGCCGTGTCCTCCAGCGTCGTGGGCTTGTCCAGCGTGGCGGTGCGGCCGGTGACCCGGCGCACGCTGCCCAGCAGCGCCACGAGCTGGGCCACCGCGTAGACGCCCATGTCGAACAGCGCGCCGACCGACGCCTGGCTGGCGTCGAAGAACCAGAGCTGGTCCTGCTCGGCCTCGCCAAAGATCTCGCTGACCTCGCGGTAGTAGACCTCCGGCCCGCCGTGGCTCGTCCGCGCCCGCGCGCCGGTGACCTTGCCGATCGTCCCCTGGCCGATGTGGCGCCGCACCGCGTAGATCGCCGGCGAAAAGTCCGGCAGGCACATGACCGTGCGGTCGCCGGCCTCGACGGCGGCGACAAAGGCGTCCGCCTCGGCCCGGTCGCCGCACAGCGGCTTCTGCACCATCAGGTGCTTGCCCGCCTCAAGCGCCTTGATGCCCCAGGAGACATGCTGCGGATGCGGTGTGGCGATGACCACCGCGTCGATGTCGTCGCGCGTCGCGGCGGCGTCGTAGCTCGTCGTGTACTCGCCAACGTCGAACCGCTCCGTCAGCCGCCGGAGCCGGCTCTCACGCCGCCCGGCGACGAGGCGCACCTCGCAGCGCTCGGCCAGCGCGGCCAGGCCGGGCAGGTGCATCTTGGCCGCGATGCCCCCGGCTCCCAGGATGGCGATGCGGTGCTTGCTCATGCGTCCAGCCCCATGAAAACGGCGCGACGCGATGCTAAAGCTCCGCCGTCGGGACGTCAAACCTTGCGGGGCCCCGGCTCCGCGCACGCGCCCCGTCGCGGCAGCACGATCGACTCTCACAATTCAATACACAATCCCGCGCGATGTGACCTGCCGCACCGCCCCGCTACACTGGAGCCGACGACGACAACCCCTCCAACGCCAAGGCGACCACCATGTCCACGATCACCACCACACCGCCCGGGCTCGCGCAGCCGACCAACAACGTGCTCACCGCCAGGCTCTACACCTCCGCATTCAAGCTCAGCGACTCCAACTTCTACTCCGCCTCGCTCATCAGCGACGGGCGCATCTACTACACGCTCTGCTCGCACGGCCTGGACAGCTACGCCCGCGTCTATCGCTACGACCCGGCCAGCGACGACATCGAAGAGCTCGCCGACATCGGCGAGATCGTCGGCGAGGCCGGCACCAAGTCCATCCCGCAAGGCAAGAGCCACTCGCCCTACTACGAGCACGCGGGCAAGCTCTACTTCGCCACGCACTACGGCTACTACAACCCCTCGGCCGACCGCGAGTCGCCCGGCATCGTCCCCGAGGGCTACCAGCCTTATCCCGGCGGGCACTTCATCGAGCACGACATCGCCGCCGGCACCTTCCGCGACCTGGGCAAGGCCCCGCCCGAGGAGGGCATCCTCACCTTCCACATGGACGCCGGCCGCGGGCGGCTCTACGGCCTGACGTGGCCACGCGGACACTTCATCAGCCACGACCTGAGCACCGGCCAGGTGCGCGACCACGGCCGGGTGTCCCGCGGCGGCGAGCTCGGCGCCGGCGACCAGTATTTCTGCCTCTGCCGCTGCTTCGGCCTCGACCCACGCACCGGCAAGGTCTACTGGACCAACGCCGACGGCGAGATCCGCTTCTACGACCCCGACCACGACAAGCTCAGCGCCCTGGCCGAGCCCACGCTGCGGCGCGAGGTCTTCGGGCAGTGGGACACCACCAAGCCCGGGCACCAGGGCTACAACTGGCGTCACATCTGGTGGTATGAGCCGTGGCAGTGCTTCCTCGGCGTGCACCCGAAGTCGGGGTACCTCTTCCGCTTCGAGCCCGAGGCGGGCGAGCTGGAGCTGATCGAGCGCCTCGCCGCCGAGCCGCTGCGCCGCGACGGCAGCTTCGAGCCGTTTCGCTACGGCTACCTCACGCTCGAGCTCGGGCCCGACGGCGAGACGATCTACTACGTCACCGGCGACCACGGCCTCATCGCCGAGGACGGCCGCAAGGTCAAGAACACCTTGCGCCTCGTCACCTATCACCTGCCCACCGGCCGGTACCAGGACCACGGCGTGATCCGCCTCGAGGACGGCCGCTACCCCACGCTCACCCAGTCGCTGGTCGTGCACCCCAACGGCCGACTCTTCTCCGTGCCCTGGATCGAGAAGCTTGGCCAAGGACAGCCCGAGTACGAGGCCGGCGAGGAACACAAACGCAAGGGCAAGGGCCCTGGCCACCAGTGCGATCTCATCAGCTTCGCCAATCCGCTGATGGGCTGACCAACCCCGGGTGCAAGGCAGCGACGGCGCCGACGTCTGCCTCCGCCCCTACGCCTGCTGCATCGCCCCGATCGCCTGCCCCGGCAGCGAGCCGAACAGCCGCTGGAGCGTCTCCGGCGTCAGCGGCGAGCCAAACGGGCACGCAGCCAGCCCCTCCGCCGCCTGGATCTCCCGCCCCCGCCCGGGCCCGAACTGCGCCACCAACCGCTCGCGGTAGTGATCCGCCAGCGCCCGGAACCGGGCCTTGAAATGCTCGTCCAGCCACCGCCGCTGCTCGGCCGGGTCCGACGGCACCTCGTCCAGCCGACCCTGGTTGTAGGGAATCCACTCCAGGAACTGCGACGCGTGGCAGCGGATCATCGCCAGCTTCTTGTCCATCACCGCCTCGATGTCGAAGGTCACCTCCGGCACCAGGGTCTGCGTCTTGCTCGCGCTCCAGCCCATGTACGCATACACGGGGTTCTTCTCCAGGTGCGGCGTCAACGCGCACATCCCCGGCACCGTCACGATGTACGCCGAGTCCTGCACCAGCGTCGACGTGTAGCGATGGTCCGGGTGATAGTCATCCGGCGGATGGGTCAGCACGAGATCGGGCTTGAAGCGGCGGATCAGCCGCACCACCTCCTTGCGATGGTGCACGCTCGCGTCCAGCTCGCCGCTGTGGTTGTCCATCACCTGGTAGGCGATGCCCAGCACCTGCCCCGCCGCCTGCGCCTCACGCTCGCGCCGCCGCGCCAGCTCGCCCCCGCCCATCTGCTGGTGCCCGGTGTCGCCGTTGGTCATCGACACGAACTTCACCGCGTGCCCCTGCTCGGTCATCAGCGCCGCCAGCCCCCCGGCGCAGATGTCACAGTCATCCGGGTGGGCCCCGATGACCAGGACGCGCTGCTTGCTGCTCGTCATGGGAGTGCTCCTGGGATGCAGGCTTCTTGACACCGCCGCCGGCGACAGTGTAACCCGGAGCCCGGTGCCCCTGTCGGCTTGCCCGCCAGTCCTCGCCCCGCACCCGACTTGAAGGTGTGGGTCTCGCGGTGCTCGGGGTGGTTCGGACGACCGTGGTGTCAAGTCGCCAGAGGCACCCTTGTAGCGGGTGCCACTGACAAGGCCGTCCTCGGCCTTGTCAGTGGCACCCAACGCCGTGAACTTCGGTTGTAGGGTGGGTAGAGCGAAGCGAAACCCACCAGCTCGGTCGAGGATCCACAACGTTCGCGGTGGGTTTCGCTGCGCTCTACCCACCCTACATCAGCGCCGCCACGCGCAAAGTTCACGGCGTTGAGTGGCACCCCATCCGCGACGAATGGATTGACGGCGCTTTAGCCCGCCGCCAGCGAGGAGGCACGCGGGTAGAGTGTGGGCGTGATCGTCACCGACTCGACGTCCTGGCCGTCGATCCGCTTCATGAGCATCTGCACCGCCAGGCGCCCGCGCTGCTCGTAGCGCTTGCAGATCGAGCTCAGCGGCACGATCGCCGCCTCGGCCAGCGGCGAGTTGTCCACGCCCACCAGCTTCACCTGCTCGGGGATCGACACCCCGCGCCGAAGCAGCGTGTGCATCGCCCCCAGCGCCTGAAGGTCGGACACCGCCACGATCCCGTCGAAGCTCAGGCCCCGCTCCAGCCAGTGCGCCACCGCCGCCGCCCCCGCCTCGTACGTGTAGCCGCCGCCCTCGAGATGGAACACCTGCTCCCGCGACACCGTCATGCCGCGCCCCGCCAGCGCCCGCTCGAACCCGGCGCGGATCGCCCGTTCCGTGGCGTCGCTGACGTCCGGCGCGACGCCGATGAGCATCGGCCGCCGCACCCCCTGCTCCAGCAGATGCGCCGTCGCCATCGCGATGCCCGCCGACTGGTCCGCCCCGACGTTGGGCAGCTCCGGGTGAATCCCCGCCTCGTGCACCGTCACGATCGGCACCCCCGCCGCCTCGGCCCGCAGCAGCTCCGGCGCCAGCTCGCTGTGGGCAATCCCGCCCACGATCATCCCGTCCACGTCGCTGCGGTGGATGTCCGGCTGGCGCCGGCGGAACTGCTGCGTCGTCTGGAAGAACTCCAGCCACAGCCGCTGATCCGCCTCGGCCGCCGCCCGGCTGATCCCGCCCAGCAGCGAAGCCGTCAGCCCCGAGCCACGCGTCCCCGTGCGGTGCAGAAACACCCCCAGCACCTGCTGACGACCCGACGCCAGCGCGCTCGCCGCCCGGTTCGGCCGATACCCCAACTCCCGCGCCTTGGCGCGGATCGCCTGGGCCGTGCGCGGACTCGCCCCCGACGTGCTCATTCGGCCGCTGAGCACCTTCGAGACGAGCGAAACGCTGACGTTCAGCTCCTGCGCAATGTCCTGTAAGGAGGTCAAGCCGGCTCCCGGGTCGACGAAAGGTCGTCCGGCAGTATACCCCCCGCCGCCAGCCCGAACAACGGCCTCAGCGTGACACCGCCGCGCTGATCGCGACGGACCCTGCCCCGCGCCGATCCGCCATCAAGGCGAGGCAAGCCCCCACACCTGCTCGTGCCGGAAGCACCGCACCAGGTGGTCGTTGACCATCCCCACCGACTGCATGTACGCATAGCAGATCGTCGAGCCCACGAACCGGAATCGGCAGCGCTTGAGCTCCCGGCTCATGCGATCGGACACCGAGGTTCGGGCCGGCACCTCGCTCAGCCGCCGCCGACGCCGCTGCATCGGCCGGCCATCGACGAATTGCCAGATGAAGGCATCGAAGCTGCCGACGCGCTCGCGCACCTCAAGGAACGCCTGCGCATTGCCGATCGCCGCCTCGATCTTCAGCCGGTTGCGCACGATCCGGGCGTCGCCCATCAGCCGCGCCACCTCCGCCTCGCCGTACCGGGCCACCTTCTCCGCGTCGAAGCCCTCGAACGCCCGCCGATACGCCGGCCGCTTCTTCAAGATCGTGATCCAGCTCAGCCCCGCCTGCGCCCCTTCGAGGATGAGCATCTCCAGCAGCCGGCGGTCGTCGTGCAGCGGCACCGCCCACTCGCGGTCGTGGTAGGCCACGTAATCAGCATCCACGCCACACCACGGACACCGCTGCAAGCTCTTGGCGCTCATCCATGCTCACTCCTGGTCCTGATCTCCGACACCCGTCCTGAGCCGGATCAGGGAGGGTGCCACGGCTTGTCCCGCAGGACAAGCCCTGCCACCCGCTTTCCGGACAAAGCCTAAAATAGCCGGTGACCCATGCGCGTCTCGCTGACCAAGACCATCGACTTTGAAGCCGCCCACTGGCTGCCCACCTTCCCCGACGGCCACAAGTGCCGGCGGATGCACGGCCATTCGTTCAAGGTCGACATCGTCGTCGAGGGGGACGTCGACCCGCACAAGGGCTATCTGCTCGACTTCGGCGAGATCAAGGCCGCCCTCGCCCCCATCCACGACGCCCTGGACCACCGCCTGCTCAACGACATCGCCGGCCTGGAGAACCCCACCGCCGAACTGCTCGCCAAGTGGATCTGGGACCGCCTCAAGCCCACGCTCCCCCTGCTGAGCCTCGTGCGCGTACGCGAAACCTGCACCAGCGCCGCCGAGTACCGCGGGCAGTGACGGGCGATTGGCGATCGATAAGGGGCGATTGGTGGGTCGCTTGGGGCTTCGCGAAGCCGCGAGCGGCTGTGATAAACCAGATGAATCCCTCTTCGCGTCCTTCGCCTGCTTCGCTTCTTCGCGGTTTTTCAGAGCCCCTGACCATCAATCGCCAATCGCCCCGCTCACCTCACGGCAGCACCTCCACCGTGCTCTGTCCGCCGACGAGCATCTCGAACAGCACGTCGATATCCCCGTCGCCCAGCCGAATGCAGCCCATCGACCGCTGCTCGCCGATCGACTCCGGCTCGATCGTGCCGTGGATCCCGTAGCCGGTCAGATCCCGGTTGTCCTCGTCCAGCCCGGTCAGGGCGATCCAGAACCCGCCGATGGGGTTCTCCGGGTCGTCGCTGGAGAAGTACTCGCCCGTGCGCGGGTTGCGCCAGTCCGGGTTGACCACCTTGCGGCCCGGCGTCACGACCCAGCGTCCCGGCGGGGTCGAGTCGTCCGCGCCCAGGCCCACCGGGTAGCCGGCGACGTACACCCGCTCGCCGTCGGGCGACTCCAGGAACACGTCCATGATGAACTGGCTCTTGATGATACGGGCGTGGAACGGGCCGTTGAGCACCTTCAGGCTCTGGCCGATCTGGAGCTGGCGGTGGTCGATGCCGTTGATGCGCTCCAGGAAGTGGTAGGTCAGGGCGTAGCGGTTGGCGATCGAGCCCAGCAGCTCGCCGCGCGCGACCGTGTGCGTCTGCGCCACCGGGTCGTCGCGGCGCACGGCCGAGGAGAAGATCAGCCGCTCGTTGACCCGGTCGAGCTGCTCGCGTACCGCCTGGGCCTCGCCGGGCGACAGCTCGTCGATGTGATCGAACAGCAGCCGCGAGAGCATCGTCCGCGCCGTGACCGGGTCGCCGTCGTCCGCCAGCGCCACCGCCCGCTCGAACGTGCGTGCGTGCGTGCCCGTCGGCGGGGAGCTCGGCCGAGCCGACGACGCCGAGCTGCTGCCGGTGGAG
>SKPT01000213.1 GCA_007119405.1 Phycisphaeraceae bacterium | reverse complement strand
GTCGCCCGCGTGCGCCAGGCGCGCGGCTGGGACGAGCGGGAGCTGGATCGGCGGGAGAAAAAGCAGACGTCACTTGACATCAAGCGATCGCGAGCCGATTATGTAGTCGACAACAGCGCGAGCGAGGCCGAGGCCCAGGCCGAGGTTCGCCGCGTGCTCTCCCTGATCCTCCACGAACGAGACCAGGCGTGAGTTGATGCCGCGGGCGATGCCCCCGGCGTCGCTGGCCCACATCCGGCCACGCCCAACCCCCCCTGAATAATGCTCAAAGGGATTTGAGCCCGATTCGAGCCTCCGGGAAGACGAGCACGAAGCAAGCGGCCCGCCCGCCGCGCCCGGTATCTAGGCCGGGCGCACCCATCCCCCCTTTTTGATTGCTCCAAGGAGAGATTCCACCATGGCCACCAAGAGCCCCAAGACCAAGCGTAAGGCCCCCGCGCGCGACGCCGAAGCCGACACGGGCACCGCCACCGCCACACGCCCGGCCCAGACCGATGAGCAGCTCGATGCCGAGACGCAGGAGCGCTACGAGCTCGCCAAGCGCAGCGAGCTGTCGGTGCGCGACCTGCAGAAGATGACCGTCGAGGAGTTGCACGACCTGGCCAAGGAGGTGGGCCTCGAAAACTACACCGGGCTCAAGAAGCAGGACCTCATCTTTGAAATCCTCCAGAAGCACGCCACCAAGCAGGGGCTGATGTACGGTGAAGGCGTGCTGGAGATCCTGCCCGACGGCTTCGGGTTCCTGCGCAGCCCCGAATACTCCTACCTTGCCTGCCCGGACGACATCTACGTCAGCCCCAGCCAGATCCGCCGCTTCGGGCTGAAGGTCGGCCACGTTGTCCAGGGCACCATCCGCCCGCCCAAGGAGTCGGAGCGCTACTTCGCCCTGCTGCGCGTCGACGCGATCAACGACGAAGCCCCCGACGCGCTGAACGACGTGACCCCCTTCGAGGACCTGACGCCGCTGCACCCGCACGAGCGCTTCGTTCTCGAGACCACGCCCGAGGGCATCGAGATGCGCATCGTCGATCTCGTCGCCCCGCTGGGGCGCGGGCAGCGCGGGCTCATCGTCGCCCCGCCACGCACCGGCAAGACCGTGCTGCTTCAGAAGATGGCCAACTCCATCATCACCAACTACCCGGACGTGCAGGTGATGGTGCTGCTGATCGACGAGCGGCCGGAGGAGGTCACCGACTTCCGCAACAACACGCCCGACGAGGTCGAGGTCGTCGCCTCGACCTTCGACGAGCAGTCGGGCCGGCACGTGCAGGTCTGCGAGATGGTCATCGAGAAATCCCGCCGGCTGGTCGAGTACGGCAAGCACGTGGTCATTCTCATGGACTCGATCACCCGCATGGCCCGGGCCTACAACACCGAGATGCCCCACAGCGGCAAGATCCTCACCGGCGGCCTGGACTCCAACGCGCTGCAGCGGCCCAAGAAGTTCTTCGGCAGCGCCAGGGCGATCGAAGGCGGCGGCTCGCTGACCATCGTCGCCACCGCGCTGGTCGACACCGGTTCGAAGATGGACGACATCATCTTCGAGGAGTTCAAGGGCACCGGCAACAGCGAGCTGCACCTGGACCGCCGGCTCGTCGAGAAGCGCATCTGGCCGGCCATAGACATCGCCGCCTCGGGCACCCGCCGCGAGGAGCTGCTGCTGGACCCGAAGGAGCTGGAGCTCGTCTACCGCCTGCGCAAGGTGCTGGCCGACATGAACGTCGTCGAGGCCATGGAGCTGATCAAGAGCCGGCTGAAGAAGGTCAAGACCAACGCCGAGTTCCTGATGACGATGAGCCTGGATTGAGCCAGGACCGCGAACCATTGACCTCCGCGCATTGTTAAGGCCCGTCCTGAGCGCATGCGAAAGGGGGGATTTTTCAGGTGCGCGCGACGCCTGTTGTGCGCGCGATGCGCCCGGGAATCCCGCCCTTCGCTCGCGGACTCGCTCAGGACGGGCGTGAGCCGTCGCCCGGATTATCGCCGCAACATCTGGAACGCCCCGCCGCCACCCGATACCATCGCTCATGACGTGGCGTCGTCCCCCGTGGGCGACCGTTCGATTTCGTCAACGCGGCGGCCAACCCTGGAGCGTGCCATGATTCGCGCCTGCTTCGCTTTCGCCTGCTTCGCACTCATCGCGACCATCCCCATCACCGCCAGCGCCGACGAGGCCGCATCGGCGGGCCCGGGCCTCGTCGCCCCCGACGCCACCCTCGAGTTTCACGAATGGCCCGTGCCCTGGGCCAACACCCGCCCGCGCGACCCCTACGTCGCGCCCGACAACACCGTCTGGTTCGTCGGCCAGCGCGGCGACTACGTCGGCCACCTTGACCCCGAGACCGGGCAGATGCGCCGTTTCGAGCTGCCCGATGGCGCCGGGCCCCACGCCGTCATCGTCGACGGCGAGGGCTACCCGTGGTACGCAGGCAACCGCGATCGCCACATTGGCCGGGTCGATCCCGACACCGGCGAGATCACCCGCTACGAGATGCCCGACGGGGTCAACGACCCCCACACCATGGCCTGGACGTCCGACGGCCGCATCTGGTTCACCGCCCAGCGCTCCGCGCCCGCCGGCTACATCGGGCTCTTCTCCCCGGAGACCGGCGAGGTCGAGGTCGTCGACGTGCCCGGTGAGCGCATGCGGCCATACGGCATCGTCGTTGACGACAACGATCGGCCCTGGATCGCCTTCATGGGCCGCAACGCCATCGGCACCGTCGACCCCGAAACGATGGAGCTCGCCATCATCGAGACGCCCGACGACGCCAGCCGCATCCGCCGCCTGGGGTTGACGTCCGATGGCCGCGTGTGGTGGGTCGACGCCGCGGCCGGATACATGGGCGTGTACAACCCCGAGGATGCGTCGATGAAGCAGTGGCAGAGCCCCGGCGGGCCGCGCTCCTCGCTCTACGCCGTGGCCATCGACTCCCACGACCGCCTATGGTACGTCGAGGCGGGCCTGAGCCCCAACCGCTTCATCGGCTTCGACACGAACGAGGAGCGGTTCATCTCCATCAGCGAGGTGCCCTCCGGCGGCGGGTCGGTGCGCCACATGGTCTTTCATGAGCCGACCAATGCCATCTGGTTCGGCACGGACACGCACACCATCGGGCGGGCGGTCGTGCCGGCGCCCAGCCAGTAGCCGCTCGCGGCTTCGCGAAACCGCCCGCAATCCGCAACCGCTGCAATCATCCAACCGCCTCGCGAAGCCGCAAGCGGCTCAGCCCCGTCCCGCGCCTCCCCCGTACACCCCTCGCGCGAAGCCGCGAGCGGCGGTCAATCCTCCTCCCCCAGCTCCAGCTTCAGCGACAGGAACTCCATCAGGTCCTTGAGCGAGACCACGCCGACCAGCCGGCCGCCATCGTCGAGCACCATCATCCGTGACTTGTTCGTCGCGTGCATCGACGTCAGGGCCTCGAGCGGGTCCTGGTCGATGCGCAGCGTGTTGTCAGGCCCGCAACGCTCCATCACCTGCCCCACGGCGGTGCTGGGCCAGGCGTCGCGTGGCACGTCCTTGAGCTGATCGATCGTCAGGCACCCCTGAAGCTCGCCGTCGCCGTTGACCACGGGGAACATCTTGTAGTGGTAGCGGTAGATGAAATCGTGCACCAGCTCGTCGACGGGCAAATCGGGCGTGACCGTGACCGGGTGGCGGTTCATGAAGCGCTCCAGCGTCTCGCCGTGCAGCGCCTGGCGGGCCAGGACGCGCTGGTAGGACATGTTCGCCGCGGCGCGCAGGAACAGGCCGACCAGCGCCCACCAGATGGCCCCGAGCAGGTCGCCCGCGGCGAACAGGCGCAGCAGCCCGAGGAAGATCAGCGCCAGGCCGAAGCCCCCGCCGATCTGGCTGGTGATGCGTGTGGCCTTGGTGAGCTTGCCGGAGTAGGCCCAGATCGCCGCGCGCAGCACGCGTCCGCCGTCGAGCGGAAAGGCGGGAAGCATGTTGAACGCCAGCAGCACGCCGTTGACGATGGTCAGGTAGGCGATGATCGTCGTCGCGGGCAGGGCGAGGTTCACCGCCAGGCCCAGGCTCCAGGCGAACACGCCCAGGGCGAACAGCACCACCGTGACGATGGGCCCGGCGACGGCGACCCAGAACTCGGCCTTGGCGCTGGGCGGCTCCTCGTTCATCTCCGCCACGCCGCCGAAGATGAAAAGCGTAATCCCCCGCATCGGCACGCCGAACATCTCCGCGGCCCGCGCGTGGCCCAGCTCGTGCAGCAGCACCGAACCGAACAGCCCCAGCGCCCCGACGAGCCCGAGCACCCACCGGAGGCCGGCCTGCTCGGCCAGCGCCTCGGCCGCGGCCAGCGTCGCCTCCGTCGCACGCCACGCCTCCAGAATCGTCGGCAGCTCGACAAACAGCCCCTCGGCCAGGGACCACGTGATCAGCAGCAGGATGATGAACCAGCTCAGGTCGATGTAGATCGGCAGGCCGAACAGCGTGCAGATGCGAAACCGCGGTCCAAACATCGACGACTCCTCGGACGCTTCCCACCCGCACCGGCGACCCGGTGGTAGGGTGGGTCGAGCGAAGCGAAACCCACCGCGGTGGTCGTAGACGCTTAACAATGCTGGTGGGTCTCGCTCCGCTCTACCCACCCTACACCCGCACCGCCGCCGTCACGCCTCCTCACACCCCCGACACCACCTGCGCCTGCGCGATCTGCGCGAGCGCATCACAAGCGTAGGTCACATCCTGTGTGCTGTTGAACGGCCCGAAGCTGAAGCGCGTCGTCCCGCCCAGCTCGGCGGTGCCCAGCGTCGCGTGCGCCCGCGGGGCGCAGTGGATGCCCGAGCGCGTCAGGATGCCGTAGTCCGCCTCCAGCCGCGCCGACAGCGCCTGCGGATCGTCAAAGCCCGCGACGCGCACGCTGAACACCGCGCAGCGGTCGCGCACGCCCGGCGGGCCGTAGAGCGTCAGCCCCGGCAGATCACCCTCGAGGCCCTGGAGCATCGCCGCGAGCAGCATCCGGTGATGGTCCCACAGCTTGTCGACGCCCTCGTCGAGCAGCCAACCCACGGCCGCGCCCAGCCCGACGATGCCAATGGCGTTGTGGCTGCCCGGCTCGAAGCGGTCGGGCATGAACTCCGGCTGCACGTCGCGCTCCGAGACCGAGCCCGTCCCGCCCTCGCGCAGCGTCGCCATTGCCCGCTCCACGCCCGGGCGGATGTACAGCCCGCCCGTGCCCAGCGGCCCGAGCAGGCCCTTGTGCCCCGGAAACGCCAGCAGATCGATGTGGTCGCGCTGCACGTCGATCGGGCAATGCCCCAGCGTCTGGGCCGCGTCGACGAGCAGGGGGGTCGCCTGCTCGCGGGCGATGCGCCCCACCGCGGCGATGGGCTGGAGCGTGCCCGTGACGTTCGAGCCATGCACCATCGCGATCAGCGCGGTGTGCGGCCGAATGGCGCGGCGCACGTCGTCCGGGTCGATCAGGCCCGTGCCCGGATCGCACGCGAGGCGGGTCTGCTCGACCAGGCCCGCCTGCTCAAGCGCGTTGAGCGGTCGCAACACCGAGTTGTGATCGAAGTCGGTGGTGATGACGTGCGCCGGCCGGCGCTTGCTCGCCGCGACGATCCCCTTGATGGCGAGGTTCAGCGCGTCGCTGGTGTTGAGCGTGAAGACGACGTGCTCGGGCCTCTCGGCGTTGATCAGCCGGCCGATCCGCTCGCGGGTCTGGTAAATCAGCCGGCCCGTCTCCCGCGCCTCGGCGTAGGCCCCGCGCCCGGCGCTGGCGCCGAGCTCGTTGGCGTAGTGGGTCATCGCCTCGAGCACGCACCGCGGCTTGGGGAAGCTCGTCGCCGCGTTGTCCATGTACAGCCGCTGGGTCACGGCCAAACCCTCCATGTCGGTTCCGGGATGGCATTGTAGCGCGGCCGGGGCGGTGAACAAATATCACACGCGCGGCTGTAGCGGGCCCCCCAGCCTCTCGCGGCTTGGCGAAGTCCGGCGGACGCGACCCGCGGGCGGCTTCGTGAGCGGCTGCATCGCCGCAAGCGGGCGGCGCTGCGCGAAGCCGCAAGCGGCGGGGGCCGCCGGCTTTGCCAGCCCCGCCCGCCAACGCTACGTTAGGCCGATGCGGCGGCGAGGCCTGAATTCGAGATGACCCCACGCGACGACCCATCCTCGCCCGGAGGCCACCGCCCCTACGCCGCCTTCGCCGAGCCCGCTTTCCGCCATTTCATGGTCGGCACGCTGCTCGCGCGCATCGGCACGGGCGCCCAGGCGATGGCCATCGGCTGGGAAATCTACATCCGCACCGACGACAACGCCATGGCCCTGGCGATGGTCGGCCTCGTCCAGGCCATCCCCATGCTCGTGCTCACCCTGCCCGCGGGTTATCTCGCCGACGTTATGGACCGGCGTCGCCTCATCCTCACCGGGCTCCTCGGCACCACGCTTACCTCCCTGGCGCTGGCCCAGTACTCGTACATGGAAGGCTCGATCCTGGCCATGTACATCCTCCTTTTCTTCGACGCCTCCTTTCTGCGCCTGGCCAACCCCGCGCGCACCGCCATCCTGCCCCTGCTCGTGCCCGCCTACAAGCTCGAAAACGCCATGAAGTGGCGCACCAGCCTCGGCGAGATCGCGGCGATCACCGGCCCCGTGCTCGGCGGCGCCCTCCTCTACTTCTGGATCCCCGCCTGCTACCTCTTCAGCGCCTTGTCCACGGCGGTGTTCATGGTCTTTCTCATGTTCATCCACATCCCGCCGCACGCGCGCTCGGCGCCGGGACGCATGCTCGCCCAGGTCCGCGACGGCATCCGGTTCGTCTGGCAGCGCAAGGTCATCCTCGGCACCATCAGCCTCGACCTCTTCGCCGTGCTGCTCGGCGGCGTGACCATGATCCTGCCCATCTTCGTGCGCCAGGTCATCGACCTCGAAGACGCGAACATCAGCGAGGAAGGAGCGTTGGGGCTGCTCCGCGCCGCCCCCGCCGCCGGGGCGCTCATCATGGCGCTGGCGCTGGCCCACATGCCCCCCATCCGCAAGGCCGGCCGGACCATGCTCTGGTCGGTCGCCGGCTTCGGGGCCGCCACCGTCGTCTTCGCCGTCTCCAGCAACCTCTGGCTCTCGCTGGCGATGCTCTTTCTCACCGGCGCGTTCGACAACGTCAGCGTCGTCGTCCGTCACACCCTCGTGCAGTTGCTCACCCCCAACGAGATGCGCGGACGCGTCTCGGCCGTCAACTCCATCTTCATCGGCTCATCCAACCAGATCGGCGGCTTCCGCGCCGGCGCCGTCGCCGCCGCCATCGGCGCCGTGCCCTCGGCCATCCTCGGCGGCATCGGCACACTCATTGTCGTCGGCCTCTGGGCCTGGCTCTTCCCCAGCCTGCGAAACTTCGGCCGCCTCACCACCACCGATCACGATCCCCCCACCCAACCACGCCAACGCGAAAACGAACCCGCCACCACCACGACGAACATCCCCTGATACGCATCGCAGCTAAGCCGCAGGCGTGAGCCATGTGGTGGGTCAGTGACTGGTTCGGCCGGCCCCAGGCAAGCCGCGGACAGCAGCGAACTGATCGCCGTCGTCGGCGGCCATGATGACAAAGATGACGAGGCCGGCGCACAACGGGACGGGCACGCTCAGCATCGTGACGATCAGGTCCAGCGGGCCAGGTGCTGCAACGATGCGTTGATGGAGTTGGTACCGTGCGGCACCAACCCGCGCCGTGCCGCGGCAGGGGGGCAAGCCGATAGGCGCCGGGACCACGGCGCATTCAGCGGCGGCGGCTGTTACCCGTTGTCCTCGGTTGATACGTGGGGCGGGCGGGTCTTGTTGGTGGCGAAGCGCGCCGCGGCGTGGACGCCGGCGAGGCAGGAGAGGCCGCCCAACGCAAGTGCAACGGCGGCACCGACCCCGAGCCAGCCGGCGAACGGGGTGGCCAAGAGGGCGCCGCCCGCGGCAGCCAGAATGAAGTAGCTGAAGAAATGGAAGAATGGAAGAGGATTGCCGAGCTGCAACGGGTTCGTGTCGTGGTTCGGCCAGGGCCAGTGGTCGTCAGCGAACGGGTTGATCGCGGTGATCGCGATCACGATGAAGACCACCGGGCCCATACCAAGCGGGGCGAGCATGCTGAGGATGATCGCGACGACCCGCACCGGCCCGGAAAGGTCAACAAGCACCTCGGCCGGTGGATTGACGATGGGAGCGGCAAATCCCTGCACCGCCGCAACGGCGTACAACGCCATACGGACCCGGTACCAGAAGCGTGACTTCGTGGGCGACTCGGCCATGGTGTGGCCTCGCAGAACCCGGGGCAGGCCTGTCTCGACCGGATGTAGGGTGGGTAGAGCGAAGCGAAACCCACCACGAACCGCCGTGGATCCTCGGCAAACCTGGTGGGTTTCACTGCGCTCTACCCACCCTGCATCGCCATCCCCGCCATTCGCGCGCTGCCACCCCCGCTTCCTATCGGTGTGCATCCGTGTGCATCGGTGGTTTCAACCCCCGCCCCAACGCGCCGCGCTCACGCCGTGGACTCCTCCGCCTCGAGCACCTCGTCCAGGAAGCCGGCGAGCTTCTTGGAGCGCGTCGGGTGGCGGAGCTTGCGGATGGCCTTGGCCTCGACCTGGCGGACGCGCTCGCGGGTGACCTTGAACATGCGGCCGACCTCGGTCAGCGTGTACGCCCGGCCGTCGCCGATGCCGTAGCGCAGCTTGAGGATCTCCTGCTCGCGGTAGCT
>SKPT01000031.1 GCA_007119405.1 Phycisphaeraceae bacterium | reverse complement strand
TCGGGGTGGTCGAGGTTCCATGCTTCGCCGGCGGTGGTGGTGGGCAGGCCGGCTTCGAGCAGTTGGGTGCCCATGCCGCCGTCGCAGAGCACCGGGCTGTGGCTGAGGCGGGTCATTAAATCCGTCATTACGGGCGGCTCTCATCAGTAAAAAATAGGATCGGACCCCATGGTACACTGAGCCCGCGGCCGGTGATTTTCCCGGGCCCCGGCCTCAACCGTACCAGCCGCCCGAGCACGCTGCATGACCGACTCGCCCAGCACCACGCCCCGTCCCTACGAGCAGCGCCTCTCCCCCGGCGACCACGTCGACCCGCGCGGCCACGGCTTGGGCGGCGACAGCGACCGGCAACGGCTGCTCGATACCTTCGCCGGCCGACCCACCGACCGCCGGGCGACCCTGGAGTACCTCATCGACCGCCGCAATTGCGAGGCGATCCTGGGCAAGCCGGCCGCCAACTCCTGGCACCTCGCCGCCGAAGACTTCGTCGCCCTGGCGCTGGCGATCGGGCAGGACGCCATCGGCGGACCCCTCTTCGCCAAGCCCGCGTCGCTGTTCGGGCAGGTGCCGCGCGGCACGATGCGCAGCCGGGCCGATCTGCGTCGGCTCAAGGCCGAGGGCGTGATCACCCCCATGCAGGTCGATGAGCGCGCGCTGGAGCGTTTCCTCAAGGCCATCGAGGGCACGGGCCTGGGCCTGTGGCATCACCTCTCCGCCGGGCTGACGCAGGTCTACGAGGCAATGGGCCTGGAGGCGTTCGGCCTGTGCCTCTACGACGAGCCGGCGCTGCTCGACGAACTGCTGGACATGGCGATGGACGAAAACCAGCGCGTGCTCGAAGCGTTGCTGGACTACCCGCTGAGCTTCATCCACGTCGGCGACGACCTGGGTCACAAGGGCGGGCTGCTGTTTCGCCCGCAATACCTGGTCGAGACATGGATGCCCCGCCTGCGTCGCTGCATCGCGCCGGCGCGGCAGGCGGGCGTGCCGCTGACTTTCCACAGCGACGGCGACATCCGCGCGGTGATCCCCATGATCGTCGACCTGGGCTTCGTTTCGCTCAACCCCATCGAGCCCTATGGCATGGACATCGTCGAGCTGGCGCAGCGCTTCGGCGCTCGGCTGACGCTCATCGGCAACATCGACGTGGCGGGGCCGCTGGCGTTCGGCTCGCCGCAGCAGGTGCGCCAGGCCGTGCGCGATTTGCTTGAGCGTCTGCCGCCGAACACGCGGCACGTGGGGGCGACCAGCCACAGCGTGCTGAACGACATTCCGCCGGAGAACTTCCTGGCCATGGTCGCCGCGTTCCAGGGGCGAGGTCGGGTGCAGGACGTGAGCGCGGGCGATTGATGCTGCCGTTACCCACCAGGACCGTGAGTCATGCGTTGCAACGAATCAGAGCAGATCCCGATGACGAATGGTGACTGGGCGACGGCCCGAAGGCATCATGAGCGATGGTGGGCGCGCCGTGGACTCGTCTTCTGGATCACCGCACCGCGCGCCCGTGGCGCCGCGGCGCCTCAGCCGATCGATCCCGAGCAGCGCTGGTACGATCCGGCCTATCGCTGTCGCGAGGCTGAGCATATGCTGGCGAGCACGTGGTACGGCGGCGATGCCTTCCCCATCGCGCGCGGCTGGAGCGCGGCCGGCGACCTGGGCGTGTTTCTCGGGGCGCGGGTCGAGCTGACCGACCAGACCGTCTGGATGCACCCGGTCCTTGAGGACAAGGCTGGCGATGAGCAGCCGCCGATTCGCCTGGATCGCGGGAATCCCTGGCTTGTGCGCCACCTGCGCATGATCGAGGCGCTGGTCGGGGCCAGCCGGGGACGTTACGTCGTCGGCATGCCGGACCTGGTGGAGAACATCGACGTGCTGGCGTCGCTGCGCGGCACTGAGGCGCTGCTGCTGGACATGATGGATCGTCCGGCGTGGGTCGAGCGGCGGGTGTGGGAGATCAACGAGGCATACTTCGAGGCGTTCGAGTTGTTCTACAAGCTCGTGCGCGACCCGGCCGGGGGCAACAGCTTCGTCTTCAACCTCTGGGGCCCGGGTCGCACCGCCAAGGTGCAGTGCGACGCGTGCTCGACATTCGGGCCCGCGGCGTTTAGCCGCTTCGTCAAGCCGGCGTTGACCCGGCAGTGCCGGTGGCTGGACTACGCGATGTTTCATCTTGACGGCGAGTCATGCCTGCCGAGCCTGGACGAGATTCTGGACATCGAGCCGCTGGACGCGGTGGAGTGGACGCCGTCGAAGCTGTCGGTGGGCGACAGCGGGGGGAATGCGCGGTGGTATGAGCTTTACCGCCGGATCCTCGCCGCGGGCAAGAGCGTGCAGGCGATCGGCGTGCGGCCGGAGGAGGTGATTCCGCTGCTCGACGCCTGCGGGCCGGAGGGGATGTTCATTACCTGTGGCGCGGCGAGCGAGGCGGACGCGCGGGCGCTGGTTGGGCGGGTCGAGAGCTATCGCTGACTGACGAGGATGTCATGAATTCAAGAGAGCGTGTGCTGACGGCGGTCGATCATCGCGAGCCGGACCGGGTGCCGATCACGTTCGACGCCGAGCCGACGGTCAAGGAGCTTTTGAGCAAGCACTTTGGCGTCACGGGCAAGGAGCAGTTGTGGGATGCGTTGCACGTGGACACGTGGTTCGTGGCGCCCGAGGCGAAGCTGAAGCTGCGCCGGCAGCTCGCTGACGACCTGTTCCAGGACGCCTGGGGCGTGCACTGGCAGCGGGTGTCGTATGGGCAGGGCAGTTACACCGACCCGGTGCGCAGCCCGCTGCGCGGCGAGGTGACGTTGGAGCAGATCGCGCGTCATCCCTGGCCGCCGCGGGACATCTACGACTTCCAGGTGGTGCGCGCCCGCGCGGCCGCGCAGCCGGAGCGGGCGATTGTCGGCTCGTGCGGGCTTGGGGTGTTCTTCGTCGCCTCGTTCGTGCGCGGGATGGATGATCTGCTGATGGACCTGCTCGCCGAGCCGGAACGCGCTGCGGCGGTCATCGAGCGGATCCGCCCATGGATCGTGCACCAGGTCAAGGAGCTGATGCGTCAAGCGGGCGACGCCCTGGACATTTTCTATATGGCTGACGATTTCTGCATGCAGGATGCGCCGCTGATGCCGCCGGCGACGTTCGAGTCGTTCTTCCTGCCGTACATCCGGGAGATCGCGGAGATCGTGCATGGGCACGGGTGCAAGTTCCTGTTCCACTGCTGCGGGTCGGTGCGGCCGCTGTTGCCGATGCTGATCGCCGCCGGCGTGGACATTCTGGAGCCGATCCAGACGCGGTCGGCGGGGATGCAGGTGGAGGCGCTCAAGCGCGACTTCGGCGACAGGCTTGCGTTCTATGGCAGCATCGACCTGCAAAAGATCCTGTGCGAGGGCACCCCCGACACCGTCCGCGACGAAGTGCGAAGGAACATGCGCGCCCTCGGCGAAGGCGGCGGGTTCATCCTCGGCCCGGGGCACACCTACATCCAGCCGGACGCCCCGCTGGTGAACATCCTGGCGATGTATGACACGGCTTATCGCGACGGTGTCTACCGGTAGGGGGCGCGGGTCTGGGCGTCGCCGGCGGGTTCAATCATGGTGACGTTGTGGGCGGGCGACAACCCTGACCCCGTCGACACAATCGGCGCACGCGATTACGAGCATCACGGCGACGATCGCCCCGACTGGCTGATCGGCCTTCACCTGGCCCGGGGGCTGGACAAGGTGCTGTTCGTCGGCGAGTTCGGGATGCGCGGCGAGTCGTTCAGCGATGAGGAGCGTGAGCGGTTTCACGAGCAGCTCGACCGCATCGAGCGCCATGTGCCGCTGGCGGCGCTCTGGGTCTATGACCTGCATCATCAGGTTGGCGAGTGGAGCATCACGGCGGACAACGCCCGCGCCTGGCAGCTCGAGGCGATTGCCGAGGCCAATCAGCGGCTGCGTGATCGCCAGCCGTAAACACGCGCGCTGCGGGTGCGTGGGGACAGGCGGTGACGCGGACCACTTGTCGATCCGGGTGTCGGATTGGGGATGTGCTGGGGTGATGAAAGGCCGTGTCAGAGGATCGGCAGGCAGTTCGGTGTAGCTGGTAGCGGGATGGGCGACGATCTGGGGCGGAGGGACGGGCCCGTGAACTACCGGGCCGCCCGGGCCAGCTTTGCCATTGCGGCGCGGCAATCCGGTGCCAGCATCTCGCAGTAAGCCAGTTCGGCGGCACCGGCAGAGTCCACCTCCCGACCATGCTTGATCGCACCCACGCGTGCCATGGACCAGGCGGGCAGCGGCCGGTCCCGCAGCGCCAGGCACTGGCCCGGGCTGACGTGTCCTTCCTCCAGCACGCGAAAGAACCAGCCGTGGCGGCCGGTGGCCAACACCCGCTCAACCAGGTCCGCCTGCCGCCACCGGCGGGCGAGCTTCCAGCATGGCGTGCGCGGCTGGGAGACCTGCACGATCGCGTCGCCCACCGCGTAGACATCGCCGAGACAGACGTCGGTCTCATCCTGGCCCCGGACGGTGAAGTTCTCGCCAAAGCCGCCGACGGCGGTGTCGTGGCGCTGGAGCTCAGCTTGCCAGCGCGGGTAGTGGGCCTGGGCGTAGGCAAGCACGGCCATCTCCGGCCCGCCGTGCGTCGGGGCGACCTGGCTGTCACCGTCGAGCCCGGTCCGACTCAACCACACCGGCCCGGATACGGGCTGCTTGAAGATTGCGGATCGCCACGGCCGGTCCAGAGCATCGGCCGCATCGGGCGTCCCCCAATCACGGGGCGAACCGACTTGAATGCTCGTCACCGTAATTGGTTGGGTCATGGCGTGGTTCTGAGGTTTTGTGCCGGTCCAACGCTGGAGATGGCTTTGATCAAACGCCTCACGATGATCGGCGCTGTGCGGCTCGTCCCGGGCGCGTTCTTCCGATGAGAACGTCGCCCTGTAGTCTCACCGCCCCAACAGCTCCAACCGCTTCATCGCCTCTCGCTTTCCCAGATCCCGGATCGCCGCCCAGCCCGCGAGCTGTTGCTGACGCGGCTTCGTCTTGGCGTTCTCCCAGTTGTAGATCGTCAGCCCGCTGACGCCGGCGAGCTTGCCGTAATCCTCCTGGGACAGCCCCAGCTTCTGGCGGTGGGCCTTGAGCCATTTCGGCGAGAACCGCACACTCTCGGCCGCGTCCGCCGCGGGCTGTGCCGTGACACGCTTCTGCTCCTGGCGGCGAAGGAACGATATCTCCCGGGTGAGCTTGTCCACCTGCCGCTTGAGCTCGGCGATGTCGCGGCGGTAGCGGGCGCTGTCCTCGCGGAGCTTGGCGGTCTCGGCCTTGACCTGCGAGCGGGCGAGGCGGCGGATCTCCTGCTTGAGCGTCTGGGCGAGGTCGGGCATGGGCGTGTCCTTCAGTCAGATGAAACCGTCAGTATAAAGAGGTCCGTGGGCTGGCGCGGCCCACGACCGCGCGTGGTAAGCTGGAGCCGACCGGAACGACCGTACTGCTCCAAGCCGATGTTCACGAGGAATCCCCCATGAAGAACGTGGAAATGTCCGTCGACGGCGACATCCTCACCATACGCGTTGACCTGAGCAAGGAGTTCGGCCCCTCGTCCTCGGGCAAGACCATTATCGTCGCCTCGACCGAGGGCAACGTGTCGGTGCCGGAGCGCGAGGAGAAGGTGGGGTTGAACATCTACCGCAAGAAGGGTTCGTAACGGCCGGCCCGTTGTCGTGTACCAGGAGATTCCCATGGCCTTGAGCACCTGTTACGAGCGGTTGGTCGCGGGCTCCCTTCTTGTCATCTTCACGCTCACGCCCGCGGCGCTGGCCGAGCCGCTACCCGAGGGGCTCGGGCTGGCGGCCGGCTACCCCGCCGACCAAGGCCTGGCGGACGACCCGGCCGTGCTGCTGTTCGAGGACTTCGAGCATGGCTCGCTTGAGCAGCTCGGCCAGCGGTGGGACAACGTGAGCAACGCCGGCGGCGCGGTGCTGAGCTTCGCGGACGACGTGCCGCCGGGCAGCGCCGGTCGGCGGTCATTGCACAGCACCGCCACGCTGGGCGAAAACCATGGCGGGCATCTGTACACGCGGCTGCCCGAGCCGGTCGACGACGTGGTGTTCGTGCGCTTCTACGTCCGCTTCGCCGAGGACGCCGGCTACCTGCACCACTTCGTGCGCGTCGGGGGCTATCACCCGGCCACGCGATGGCCACAGGGTGGCGCGGGCACGCGGCCGACGGGCGACGACCGCTTCGTCATCGGCACGCAGCCTTTTGCGGAACGCGGGCGGGTTGAACCGCCGGGGGCGTGGGCGTTCTACGTCTACTGGCCGGAGATGAAGCAATCGGCCGACGGGCGCTACTGGGGCAACGGCCTGAGGCCGGCCGAGCACCACGTCGCGCCGCGCGGCCAATGGCAGTGCGTCGAGGTCATGGTCAGGCTCAACAGCGCCCCGGCGAAGCGCGATGGCGAGTTGGCGCTGTGGCTGGACGGCGAGCTTGTGGCGCACATTGCCCCCGGCTCGCGGCACACGCGCTGGACGGGCATGGGCTTTGCGGTGGACGAGGATGGCGAAGAGACTTTCGAGGGCTTTCGCTGGCGCACGGACGAGCGGCTGAAGCTCAACTTTCTCTGGCTGCTGCACTACGTGACGCCAGGCAGCATCGAGCGGGCAGGTGTGGAGGATCCGGATCCGCATCACCGTGTGCAGTTCGACCACGTCGTGGTGGCGCGTGAGTACATCGGCCCGCTGGCGCCGATCGCGGCAGGTGAGCCGTGACCCACGCCGGCGGCCTCAGCCTCGTCGCACGGGCCGGGGATGTCCAACGTGCCAGCGGCGGCACCACGGACAGCGATAAGCCGTTCGTTGATGACGTGTCGCAAAGCCGTGTTCGAGAGGCGTGAGCCGCTGTTCGTGAGGTGGTGCATGTGGATTGATGCGAAGTCGGTTTCGGAGACGCCCTGGTACCTGCGGCCATTCTTCCGGCGGCAGAAGCGCAAATACGGGCAGGTGCTGGTGCCGGCGCTGCTCTGGGCGCGCGTGCCTTGGCTGTTCATGGCCGTGGCGCTGCTCTACGGCGTGCTGGATCGGCGGCGCAGTCCACTCGATGCCGGGCTGCGGTCCCTGGTGACGGTGCGGGTGTCGCAGTTGAACTGGTGTCGCTTCTGCGTGGACATCAACTCGGCGACGCTGGCCCAGCGGGCGGGCAGCATGGACAAGGTCGCGGCCGTGGAGCGGTGGCGGGAGAGCTCGCTTTTCGGTGATGTTGAGCGGACCGCGCTGGAGTATGCCGAGGCGATGACGCTCTCGGATCGGCACGTGGACGAGGCGTTGAAGCATCGCCTTCGCCAGCACTTCGACGAGGATGCGGTGGTCGAGTTGACCGCACTGGTCGCGTTTCAGAACATGTCGAGCAAGTTCAACAGCGCCTTGGACGTGCCGGCCCAGGGCTTTTGCCGGGTACCGTAAAAGCAGTCGGGCGTTCATTTGCGGACGCTTCAGTGATAGATGGTGAACGATCCGTCCGCCTCAGCGACGGCCGCGAGGCGGATGCGGTGCGCCGGGCCGATCCGCGGCCCGCGCTCCGGCTCTGCCCCTGAGCGGGCGTCGGCTCGATGCGAACCTCCTGCGCCAGCACCGACGCCGTTGCGAGACCGAACAGGCACAGCAGCGATGCGAACCAGCGGATGCGGATCATGGGGTTCTCCTTGCGCTCAGGAAATTCGCCGTCGGCGAGGTGACGCCGCGCCTCCCGGGCCTCTCGCTCGAAGCAGCCGGGCATCCGCCTCGGCCGCGTTACCGCGATGCCGATGGTCCGTCGGCACGGTCCGACGACTGCTCCAGGCGGGCCAGCCGCTGCTCGATCTGGGTGAGCTTGTGCAGAATCAGCACGTGCGTCTTCTTGGCGTCAATGCCCACCGGGCTGTCGGCGGAGCCGATGAGCTGCTCGATCCGCTTGTACGTGTCCTGGTCGATGTTCATGTCCATGACTCACCTCTCCCATGATTGGGATACCGTCTTGCCACGGACCAGCCTACATTAGCTGGACAGCGCAACTTTTCATCGCGGCTGTGGGACCTATACCGCGGTATGTGTCAAACGAAGCGAGCCCCGTAGCGGTCCGGAGCCTTCCCGCCGATCCGCCGGATGGGTTGTGCAGGTGTCCATCTCGGCTCGACCTGGTATGTTCCGTATCTTCGGCATCTGATTCGACATACAAAATTGCGCTGTCCAGTTAGGCAACGCGGCCGGTCATCTATCCGGGGCAAAGACCACGGTGCATGGGTCAGCACCGGCATGGGCTTCGGGCACAACGCCTCGTCGGCAAGGCGGCCATGATAGCTCGCCTTGCTGGTCCCAGCCAAGATCGAGCGTGGCGGCCTCGCTGGCCGAATCCGCGTCGGCTAGCCCGGGCAGGCCTAGAATGGCGTCACCCAACGCTGCAGGCGGTGTTCATCCGCCAGGCCGCGACCGACCATCGGGGGAGATTCAAGGAGACAGACATGCACGCCCCCCATCTGCTTTCGACGCTGGCGCAGGGCGCCGGCACCGCGGCCCTGACCGCCGTGCTGGTCGTGGCGGGCCTGATCGCGCTCATCGTCCTGATGTTCGTGATCCAGTACTTCAACCTCTGGCTCCAGGCCCAACTCTCCGGCGCCTACGTCCGCTTCGTCGACATCATCGGCATGCGCTTCCGCAAGGTCGACCCGCGCACGGTCGTCCACTCCCGCATCCGCGCCGT
>SKPT01000132.1 GCA_007119405.1 Phycisphaeraceae bacterium | reverse complement strand
GGTGATGGTGATCGTCGGTGCCCCTTCGTCGCTGAAGAAGTCGCCGACGCTGTAGCTGCGCGCCAGCACCGACTCGGCGTCGCCGGTGCGCCGCGGCTGGGCCATCATGCCGCGCATGCGGGCGTCGTCGGCCTCGGCGGCGCCGGGCTCGGGCTGGTACTGCGTCTCGATGCGGCTGATGTGGATCTGGCGGCGCTGGTCGCGCGGCAGGGCGGCGAGGACTTCCTGATCGGTGTGCATCGCCTGGCCTGCGGAATCCGGGGCGTGGGCCGCGGCGGCGACGTCCTCGAGGAGCTTGGGCCAGAGGTCCCGGTAGTCCAGCACGCGGCGGAGGTTCTCCAGTTGCTGGCGCGGATCCTCGTTGCTGGAGATCGTGGTCCACTGGCTGTTCAGGGACTGGGCCTGGCGCAGGACGCGGTCGGTGACCTCCTGCGACTCGGCCATGGCCCGGCTGTGGGCGGTCTTTGTGGTGTAGAGCTCGGCGGCGTAACCCCCGACCGCCAGGGCGATGCAGGCCGCGGCCGCGGCGATCCAGGGCTGCTTGGCGCGCCACATCCGCTGGGCCAGGACGTAGCGCGGCATCAGATTGGCACCGACGGTCTCCAGCCCCAGGCCCTGCAGCGCCAGGCCGTAGGCGGTGGCGAGGTTCAGCCCGTGCTCGGCGATCTCGGCCTCGCGCTTCTGCGGGACCTGCAGCCGGCGGAACCCGTCCGGGCGACGCACGTCCAGCTGCAACTGCTGCTTGAGGAACTTCTGCAGCCCGGGCAGGCGGAAGGTGGATCCGACGCCGACCAGCCGCTTGAGGTTGGCGTCGCGGTTCATGTTCTGGTAGTAGCCCAGCGAACGCTGCAGCTCCTGGACCAGGTCGGCGAACACCGGGCGCATGGCCTGGAAAATCTGCTTGGCGTACTTGCTGGTGCCGGCCTCGCGCTTGAGCTTCTCGGCCTTGGGGAAGCTGAGCTTGAAGGCCCGGACCAGGGCCTCGGTGAAGTTGTTGCCGCCGATGGGCAGGGTGCGCAGCCAGATGCCGCCGGCCTCGACGATGATGACATCGGTGCTCTGCGTGCCGATGTCCATGTAGATCGTCCCGCCGGCGTCGGGCTTGTCGGACAGCTCGGTCTCGTAGCGGAAGGCGTTGTAGACCGCCAGGGGCGAGAGCGTGATCTGGTCGATCTCCAGGCCCACCTGGCGGTAGTTGTTCAGGTGGCTGAGCACCCGCTCCTTGGTGATGGCGAAGATGCCCACCTCGACGTCGGGCGAGTCCTCGCCCTGGAAGACCTGGTAGTCCCACTCGACCTGGTCGATCGGGAAGGGAATCTGCTGCACCGCCTCGTAGCGGACGATGTCGGGGACTTTCTTGGGCTCGACGGGCGGGAGCTTGGCGAAGCGGGCGAAGGCCGCGTGCCCGGGCACCGACACGACGACGGTCGAGTCGGACACGTCGTGCTTGGTGATGAACTTGTCAAGCTGGACCTGGATCGCCTCGTCGACGTTGATGTCGGGCGTGGCCAGGATCTGCTTGAAGGGCATGATCTCGTAGTCGGCCAGCTCGACGTGATCGCCGGCGCGGACCAGGCGCATGGCCTTGAGCGCATTGGCGCCGACCTCGATGCCCCAGCTATCGTTCTTGCGCGGCATGAGAACCTCCGTCGCGTTGGGGGTGCTGGCATGTGGGTTTTGGCCAAGGTCGCCGGGCCACGGGCCGTCCGGCCGCGCGTCTGCGGGCTTGTCGGCGTTCGTGTTGCGACCCTCGCACGGCGCCCGGACTGGGGATGGATCGGAATCGGATGAGGCCAGCGCATGGCCGGCGCCGCGGGCGGGGGGTGTCGTTGCGCAGCATTAAATGCTGAAGCTGCTGCCGGGTCAAGCCTCATCCTCCATCACGGGCCGGTCGCGAAACAGCCATTATCGCAGCGCCGGGCGCGTTTGGCAACGCGGGCGGCTCGGATGGCATCGTCAGATGGGCGGCCGGAGCGTGAGAACGGGTGCGCCGGGGCGTCATGGACGGGGCTCACGCCAGCCGCCGGGGGGCTTCGCGAAGCCGCAAGCGGCTGGGCGTCGCGCGGTAACATGCGGGATTGCAGTCGTTTATGGGCAATATGGCCCCGCCGTGGCGAAAAACGGGTGTCGGATACAATGACCGGCGGCTCGGCGGTGCGGGGCAATGACACCCATGAGGATCGGCCAGCGAAAATGGACGAAGCGACACAGACGACCCCACGCGAAACCGACCTGTCACCACCGGTCATCCGGGGCATGCGAAAAGCCCTGGCGTACCTGCTCAAACAGCAGCACGACGACGGCCACTGGTGCGCCGAGCTCGAGGGGGACTCGATCCTCCAGAGCGAGTACATCCTCATGAAATGGATCCTCGGGCAGGAGAACACGCCCGAGGCCAGGCAGACTCTGCCGAAGATCGCCGCCTACCTGCGCCGCCAGCAGCAGCCGGACGGGACGTGGATCCAGTACCCGGGGGGGAAGATGGACATCTCGGCGACGGTCAAGGGGTACTTTGCGCTGAAGCTCATGGGCGACAACCCGCTGGCCGAGCACATGCAGCGGGCGCGGGACCGCGTCCGCGCCGCCGGGGGCGCGGAGAAGTGCAACAGCTTTACGCGGTTCTATCTCGCGGCGATGGGGCAGATCAGGTGGAAGGCCCAGCCGTCGATCCCGCCGGAGATCGTCTTCCTGCCGCGGCTGAGCTACTTTCACCTGGACAAGGTGTCGGCCTGGACGCGGACGATGATCCTGCCGCTGAGCATCGTCACGACGCACCGGCCTGTGCGGCCGCTCAGCCACGAGCAGTCGATCACCGAGCTGTACGTCAAGTACCGCAAGCGCAACAAGCTGGTGGCGACGCAGGATCGGCCGCACTGGTTCTGGTCGCGGGTGTTTCTGGCACTGGACAAGTGGGTGCTCAAGAAGGTGGACATGCTCGGGCGCACGCCGTGGCGCAAGCGGGCGCTGGCGCGGGTGGAGAAGTGGATCCTGGATCATCTGAAGCACTCGGACGGGCTGGGGGCGATCTTTCCGCCGATGGTCTACGTGCAGATCGCGCTGCGCTGCCTGGGCTACCCGGACGACGACCCGGTGCTGGTCAAGGCGCGCAAGGATCTGGATGATTTGATGATCCACGACGAGCGGACGGACGAGATCCGCATTCAGCCATGCTTCTCGCCGGTGTGGGACACGGGGATCGCGGCGTACGCGATCGCCGAGGCGGGGCTGGACCGTTCGCACGAGAACGCGGCCCGGTGCTCGAAGTGGCTGGTGAGCAAGGAGTGCCGCGTGCGCGGGGACTGGGCGGCGAACGTGGGCAAGGACGTGGAGCCGGCGGGCTGGGCGTTCGAGTACAACAACCCCTTCTACCCGGACACGGACGACACGGCGATGGTGTCGATGGCGCTGCATCGCATCGGCGGCCACGGGGCGCAGGTGGCCAGTTGGCGGGCGATGGAGTGGCTGACCGCGATGCAGAACGACGACGGGGGCTGGGCGGCGTTCGACAAGACGAAGGATCGGCCGATCCTCGAGCACGTGCCCTTCGCGGACCACAACGCGATGCAGGACCCGTCCTGCCCGGACATCACGGGCCGCGTGCTCGAGTCGCTGGGCTGGCACGGGGCGCTGCCCGAGCAGCCGCACATCGCCCGGGCCATCGCGTACTTGCAGGCGACGCAGGAGGAGGACGGCCCGTGGTGGGGCCGGTGGGGCGTGAACTACGTCTACGGCACGTTCCAGGTGCTGTGCGGGCTGGACAGCATCGGCTACGACATGAGCGAGCCGTGGGTGCAGCGCGCCGGGCAGTGGCTCAAGCAGGCGCAGCAGGACACGGGGGCGTTCGGCGAATCGCCCGACACGTACGAGGACGAGGCGCTGCGTGGCCGCGGCCCGGCCACGGCGAGCCAGACGGCGTGGGGGGCGATGGGGCTGCTGGCGGTGTACGGGGCCGAGGACCGCGACGCGCAGCGCGCCATCGCCTGGCTGTGCAAGCGGCAGACGGCCGAGGGCACGTGGCAGGAACAGTGGTTCACCGGCACGGGCTTTCCGCGCGTGTTCTACCTGCGGTATCACCTGTACCGGCACTACTTCCCGCTGATGGCCCTGGCGCGGTACCTGCGCAAGGCCAACGCCCTGCCCGATGACATGCGCGCGACGACGAAGGTGCGCACGTAGGGCAGCGCCCGCGCGCGTGGAACGTCGGGCGTGGGGGGTCGGCTTCGCGAAGCCGCGAGCGGCTTGGGGCGTTGAAGATCAGACGTTGAACAGGAAGTGGCACACGTCGCCGTCCTGGATGACGTAATCCTTGCCCTCGACGCGCATGCGGCCGGCCTCGCGGATGGCCTTCTCCGACTTGTGGCTTTCCAGGTCCTTGATCGAGTAGACCTCGACCCGGATGAAGCCACGCTCAAAGTCGCTGTGGATGACGCCCGCGGCCTGGGGGGCGGTGGCGCCGACGGGCACGGTCCAGGCGCGGACCTCCTTGGGCCCGGCGGTGAAGAAGCTGTGCAGGCCCAGCAGCTTGTACGCCGCCCGCGCCATCACGTGCAGCGCCGGCTCGGCCAGGCCCACGCTCGCCAGCAGCTCCGCCCGGTCCGCGTCGTCAAGCTCGGCCAGCTCCGCCTCGAGCTTGGCGCACACCGGCACCACCATCCCCCCTTCCCGCCCGGCGCGCTCGCGCACCTGCTGCACGAGCTCGGACTCGCCGGCCAGGTCGTCCTCGTCGACGTTGGCGACGTAGAGCACGGGCTTGGCGGTCAGCAGCGAATAGCCACGCAGCAGCTTGCGCTGCTCCGCGTCGACGCCGGCGAGAAGGTTGCGGATCGGCTGGCCTTCGTCGAGCAGGGCCGAGCACCGCTTGAGCAGCTCGACCTGGGCTTTGGCCTCGCGCGCCCCGGTGCGGGCGGTGCGCGTGGCCTTGTCCAGCGCGGACTCGACGGTGGCCAGGTCCGCCAGGATCAGCTCGGTCTCGATGGTCTCGATGTCGCGGATCGGGTCGGCCGAGCCCTCGACGTGGGCGACGTCGGCGTCGTGGAAGCAGCGGACGACGTGGAGGATGGCGTCGACGCTGCGGATGTGGGAGAGGAACTTGTTGCCCAGGCCCTCGCCTTCGCTCGCCCCGCGCACGAGCCCGGCGATGTCGACGAGGCGCAGGGCGGCGGGGATGACCTTCTCGGTGGTGATGTGGGCATTGATGCGCGCCAGGCGCGGGTCGGGCACGGGGACGATGCCGACGTTGGGCTCGATGGTGCAGAACGGGTAGTTGGCGCTGGCGATGCCGGCGTTGGTCAGGGCGTTGAAGAGTGTTGACTTGCCGACGTTGGGAAGGCCGACGATACCTGCATCCATGGGGGCGGGGATTATAGCGGGGTGATGGGGAGCTGGGGTTCGGGAATTGGGGATCCGCAGACAACACCGCGGGATGTGAGCGTGGACGTGATTCCGCGGATCCCCGATCCCCGAACCCGGAACCCCGTTGCCGCCGCCGCTTTCCCGGGGCCGGGGCGCCGCCTATGCTGTTCGCTCGGCTGCGATCCACACCCCCCCTGCCCGCTGCCCATGCCCTGGACGCTGTACCGCTACATCACGGCTGAGCTGCTGAAGCTGCTGGCGGTGACGACGGCCGTGCTGGTGGTGGTGATCTCCATCGCCGCGGCGATCGGGCCCATGACCGAGGGGCTGCTCGGGCCCTGGGCGATGATGAAGTTCATCGGGTTCACGGCCCCGACGATGCTGGTGTTCGCCCTGCCCTTCGCCGCGGCGTTCGCCTCGACGCTGGTCTACCTGCGCCTGGCCTCGGACAACGAGGTCCTGGCGTGCTCGGCGTCGGGGATGAGCTACCGGGCGATCCTGGCGCCGGTGATCGCGCTGGGGCTGGTGCTGACGATGAGCCTGTTCCTCCTGAGCAACTTCGTGCTGCCCCAGTTCTGGCGGGCGGCGCAGGAGACGGCCGAGAGCGACATGCTCACGGTGCTGGTCGGGCAGCTTCAGCGCAACAAGGCTTTTGATCGCTTCGGCGACGTGGTCATTTATGCCGACGACGCGGTGCAGCACCCGCCGCCGACGCTGGCCGAGGCGGAGCTTCAGCCGACGCGCTGGATCGAGCTGATGGGCGTGGCGATCGGGCAGCTCGACAGCGAGGGCGTGCAGGTCAGCGACGCGACGGCCGAGCGGGCGAACGTGCTGCTGTTTCGCGACCGGGACCGCTCCTGGGTGACGATCCGCCTGCGCGAGGCGATGTACTACGATCCGGCGCGGGGCCAGCTCGGCTACACGAGCCAGCTCGATCTGCCGCCGTTTCAGTTGCCCAACCCGATGCGTGAGCGGCCACGGTTCTTCTCCTGGCCGGAGCTGCGCCAGCTCAACCACCACCCGGAGCGGTTCGATCGCGTGCGCACGCGGCGCGACGAGCTGGCGCGGGCGATCGGGGCGCGCTGGCTGCACACGACGATGATCGCCGCACTTGAGGATCGCGGCGAGCTGGAGCTGGAGCGGCCGGGCGAGGGCGACCGGTATCGCCTCCACGGCGGAAGCTGGCAGGTCGAGGACGAGGGCCCGCGGATCGTGCTCGAGGCCGAGGCCGGTCGTCCCGTGCGGGTGGAGTATCACTCGCCGCGCTTCGCACCGCGGCGGTTCGACGCCGAGCGGGTGACGATCGGCTCACGTCACCGGGCGCCCGAGGCGCAGCCGGCGGCGCTGGTGACGCTGGAGAACGTGCGGGTGTACGACCCGCGGGTGGACGGTTTCACGGAGCACGCGCGGCTGAGCCTGCCGCGGCTGCGCTGGCCGGCGCCGGTGCTCGAGGCGCCGCCGGAGTCGCTTTCGCCGGGCGAGCTGATGGCGATGGCCGAGGCCGACGCGTCGGCGGGGGCGGTGGAGGTGTCGCGGACGGCGCGGGCGATGGCGTCGCAGATCACGATGCTCGGCCGGCAGATCGAGGGGCAACTGCACGACCGGGCGGCGTCGAGCGTGGCGTGCCTGCTGCTGATGCTGCTCGGGGCGGTGCTCAGTCTGCACATGCGCGGGCAGATGCCGCTGGCGGTCTACTTCTGGAGCTTCATGCTCGCCATCGTCACCATCCTGCTGATCTACGCCGGCACGCGCACCGTGCGCAACCCGGACCTGCCGCTGGTCGTGGGCCTGGCGGTGCTCTGGTCGGGCAATGCGATGCTTGCGGTGATCGTGACGCGGGCGTATCGACAGGTGGCGCGGAATTAGACATGAATCAAGGCGGAGAAAGACAAGGCCACGAATGAACACGAATGAACACAAAGTCAGGCTCCGTCCGAAAACCGCAGGCGTGGGGGTGCCACGGCTTGACCCGAAGGCCAAGCCGTGCCTCCGTCGGCCGCCGCAGGGCTTGCCGCTTCGCGGGCAAGCCGCCAGTGGCACCCGGCATGTCGGCTGCAACGACGCATACCTTAATCGGGCACGCAAGGCCTTCGGAGGCACCCTCGCCCAGCCCCTCCCGAAGGGAGGGGGGCCGGAAACCGCATCGCCGCCTGACCCCTGCCCATGAAGACGCTGGACCGCTACATCCTCCGCGAGTTTTTCATCAACTTCGTCATCCTCGGCGTGGTGTTGATGCTGCTGTTCGTGGTGGTGGACCTGATCGTGGACCTGGACCGGTTCCTGCGGGCCGGGCAGGCGCGGGCGGGCGAGGACGGGTCGGTGCTGCTGGCGACGGGGCTCGTGATCGCCGACTACTACGGGCCGGTGCTGATCATGCTCTACGTCTTCTTCTGCGGGCTGCTGGTGATCGCGGCGGCGGGCTTCACCATCGCCGCGTTCCAGCGGACGGGGGAGCTGACGGCCATCGTGGCCTCGGGGACAAGCCTGTACCGCGTGGCGCTGCCGATGGTGGTGGCGGGCCTCGTGCTCAATGCGGCGATCCTGCCCATCCAGGAGCTGGTCATTCCGGCGCTGGCGCCGAAGCTGGCGCGCAGCAGCGCCGAGGCGGAGCACCGCACGGTCGAGGCGTTCGCGGTGCGCCTGGCGTATGACGAGCAGGGGAATCTGCTGACGGCGCGGGCGTTCGACGCCACGGCCGGGACGCTCGCGGACGTGACGGTCCTCCAGCGTCGGCCGGGCGGGCTGACGGAGCGTCGGATCACCGCCGAGCGGGCGGTGTGGGAGGCGGAGCATGGGCGATGGCGCCTCGAGCCGCCGGGGCTGGCGGAGCGGCCGACGTCGCCGGCGACGGCGACCAACGACGGGCCGGGGCTGGTCCTGGCGTACGAGCAGACGGGCCCGGAGCTTGTCGAGTATTTGCCGACGGAGCTTTCGCCGACGGTGCTCATGGCGCGGAACGCGGGGTTGTACCCGCAGTTTCTTTCGATGGCGGAGTTGCAGGCGATGGCGCGGAACCCGGCGGTCGAGCCGCGGCAGCGTCAGCAGATCGCCGGCATCGTCTGGAGCCGGTTCTCGATGATCGTGATGAACGTGCTGATCCTGCTCATGGCCATGGGGCTGGTGCTGCGGATCAGCCAGCCCAACGCTCTGGTGCAGGGGATGAAGACGGCGGGCCTGGCGCTGGGGGCCTGGGGCGGGGGGCTGATGATGCTCCAGGCGAGCACCGCGGTCGTCAACCCGGTGGCCGCGGCCTGGCTGCCAGTGGTGCTTTACCTGCCCGCCGCAGCGCTGATGCTGCAACGCGCGCGGACGGGAGGCGCCGGGTTCGGGGTTTGGGGTTTGGGTTTGGGGTGGGACCCTCAGGTGTTAACGCCCG
>SKPT01000508.1 GCA_007119405.1 Phycisphaeraceae bacterium | reverse complement strand
CCCGCCACCTGCGGACTCGCTCAGGACGGGCGTTAAGAATCGGAGGGATCAGGATCAGGATCAGGAGTGGGCGGGGAGGGGGCAACCGTCACGCGCCCTGTGCCTCCGTCCACGGCGACGGGCTCGCAGCCGACGACGCGCACCTCGATCGTCGGCGGTTGATCGCGCCATCGCCCGTCCCATGCCACCTCCACCTGCTGCTGGTCGGCGGTGACGTGCACCGTCACCGGCCCCCAGGGCGTGGGCGTGGGCCCGAGGCGCATCGTCGCGCCCGGCACCAGCCACTGTCGCGGCAGGCCACTGGCCAGTATCAGCGCTTCGCCCTCCTCGCGCACGAACCAGCTTCGCATCATCAGCACCCACTCGGCGGCGGCCCAGATGTGCTGGCCATCGCCCATGCACCCGCCCAGCGTCGCGGGGTGGATCGCCTCCGGCCACTGCCCGGTGGGTGAGGCCAGGTCGCGCACCGCCTCGACGAGCTGCACCTGCCGACCGTCGCCGGCGCGCAGCAGCACCTGGGCCATGTGCAGCGTGAGGTAGGCGTTGATGCCTGAGTGGATCATGTCCTGAAAGAACCCGCCGCGCACCGTGCAGTTGTCGAGGAGGAACTGGACCGTCGCCAGCAGCCGCGGATCGTCCGGCGCCCACAGCCGCAGCGGGTAGCCCGCCGCCACCGACCCGATCGCCCCGGCATCCATGCGGCGGTAGGGCGAGGCGGGGATGCCGTCGTGTCGGCGGATCGCCTGCGAACGCGCCAGCGAGCGGTCCACGGCCGCGAGAATCCGCTCCGCCTCGCCATTGAACCGCTCCGCCTCGTTCGGCAACAGCGCGGCCGCGCTGCGCAGCCCCGCCACGGACCAGAAGTCGTCCCAGTAGTAGAAGTCGTTGGGCCCGAGGTGCTCGGCGCTGAACCCGGCCGGCATCAACCCGGCGTGCGGCTCATCCAGCTCGTCGCTCAGCCGCTTGTGCTCGATCCACCGCGCCCCGTGGGCGATGCTGGACAGCAGCTCCGAGCTCAGCGGCTGGCCCGTGAGCTGGCTGTAGCGGTGCATCGCCCAGATGGCCGCGCCGTTGGAGTCCCACTCGCCCTCCTGCGAGCGGAAGTAGCCGCGCGCCCCCTGGCGCTGGGGGAAGCGCTCGATGCAGCGATGCACGCGATCGGCGAGCCCGGCGGCGAGCATCGCCTCGAGGATGTACGCCGCGTCGCGGAACCAGAACCGGCGGTAGGTGTAGGGCCCGGGGTACACCTCGCCCGGGGCGTGCAGCACCAGGCTGCGCACCGCCGCGTCGTAGAGGAACTGCATGCGCTGATCCGGCACCGCCAGCGCGCACACACCCGCCAGCGCGTCGCGCCACGTCGTGCGCCGGCCCTTGACCACCGCCCGCGGGCGGGGCGCCTCGGGCTCGGTGTGCGTCGACTCGGTCAACGGCACGTGCAGGCTGACCTCGCGCCGCCCCGCCCCGCCGGCCGGGCCCGGCTCGACGCGGTAGAGCGCCGCCGCCGTCGCCAGCCCCACGTCACACGTCACCTCCCCGCCCTCGGGGCCATCGGGAAGCAGCAGCCGCACGTCCCCGGCCCGGTAGTGCGACATGCACAGGCGGTCCGGCGGCTCGTCCAGGTGCACGCTCTCCTCGTCGTTGATGCGCAGCACGCGGGTCGTCTCGTCGTAGGCGATGTCGTGGATGAAGGCGATGCCCTCGGGGTTGGCCGGCCGGAGCGCCACCGCGAGATACCCCCCGCCCGCCAGCTCGCCGCGCAGCGTCACCCGGCAGGTCGGCGCGGCCGTGGCGTCGTCGATCACCACGTCCGCCGACGCCTCCAGCGACCGCCGGGCCTCGCCGCTGCGCGTGACCACGTGCGGCTCGGGCTCGAGCACGAACCGCTGCTCGAGCTGCTTGAGTTTCGAGGGAAACAGCGGCGGCCCGTCGTCGGGGTACAGCCAGGCGTCGATCGACCAGCGGTCGAGCATCGGCGTGACCAGCCCCGCCGGGTCGACGATCGGCAGCCAGTCCCAGTCCGGCTGGCCCACGGCCGTCCAGTTGCGGTGCGTGAGGTTCACGTGCGTGATGGAGAACGCCCGCGGCACGAACGCGATGTCGGTCGGGTCGAACTGCCGCTCGACCCAGTGGGGCCAGACCCAGTCCAGGTTGTGCTGGATCGCCCGCGAGTTGATGAGCCCCCGGGCGTGGAAGATGATGCCGGCGCGGACCAGCTCGATGGGCTCGGCGACCTCGGACGGCTGCGAGAAGCTGCGCAGTCGGCCGAGCAGGTGGATCGGGTCGATGAACCCGCGTGATCGAGCGAACCAGGAAACGACGAACCGCCAGGGAAGCCAGCGCAGCCACATGATGATGAATTGTCCGCGTGCGGGGGCCGGGAAGCAAGCAAGAGCCGGCGTCGGCCGCGTCAGGCGAACAGCCGGCGCAGCACCAGGTGCGTGGGCAGGTAGAAGACGAGGGGGTAGAGGACCAGGACGATGGCCAGCCAGAGCCAGGCCGGCATGAACTGCTGCGGCTCCAGCCCCGGGCCGAAGACCCAGTTGACGTTGTTGCCGGGGTCGGTCAGGAGGAACGTCAGCAGCAGGATCAGCCAGCCGAAGGCCGTTTGCGCGGCCAGGGCGCGGCGGTCATAGCCGAGGCGGTGAACGAGCCAGACGAGCAGCACGGGCAGGGGAAGGTGGTAGAGCGACAGGGCGCGGACGAAGAGGGGGGTGTCGGGGTCGAACATGTAGGCGGTCAGGCCGATGGGCTGGACGCCGAGCAGCGCGCCGCTGAGAAAGTCGACGACCCAGCCGATCTCGGGGATGAGCACGGCCAGGGCGATCATGGAGGCGAGCAGCGGGCTTTCCAGCCAGAGCGTGGCGACGGTCAGCAGCAGGGCGACGTTGGAGAACCAGAGGAAGTTGCCCAGGCCGTGCTCGATGAAGTAGATGGGTGCGAGCACGAGCACGAAGAGGCTGTAGACGAGCTTCAGCCAGAGGGGGATGCGGTGCGGTTGGCGCGGCTGGGGCATGCGGTCGGTGGGATGGCGCAGCCGGGGGAGTATATGGTTCATCGGCGACCTCCGGGATCGCCCTGAAGGGGCGACGGCTTGTAGCCACGGGTGGAGCGTAGCGCAACCCGTGGATGATGAGCCCGCAAAACGACCTGCCCCGCAGGGGCAGCGGCAGCCTGTCAGACTGCATCGCCTCCGCCCCTGCCGGGGCGGATCTCGTTCACGCCGCTGACAACCACGGGTTGCGCTGCGCTCCACCCGTGGCTACAACCCGTCGCCCCTGCGGGGCTGGATGGCCGTTGCGGTCGCGGTCGTGCCCGATGAACCGATCTATATGAATCGGGATCGTGGCTCCCGCACGAAGAACGATCTTGCAACCCGCGGCTCAGCGGACCCAGCTCTGCCAGCGGCCGTACGTCTCGCGGATGGGCCCGCGCGGGAGGCAGAACATGAACAGCGCCAGGCTCACGACGGTGGTGCTGACCTGAGCGGTCGTGTCGGCCCCGGGCAGCGTCCAGGCGGCGACGAGCATCGCCAGCGACAGCGCGATGAGCAGCAGCCGCACGGCGTGCGCCACCTCCGCCAGCGCCACCGCCGCGACGGTGATGACCAGGGCGCCGATGAGAAAGTGCGCGTCGGCGGCGAGATCGCCGATGAGGAAGATCAGCGGGCTGAGCATCAGCCACAGCCCCAGCGCCAGGCAGGTCACCAGCGACCAGGGCATCGTTACCCCCTGGGTCATGGCGCGCCAGACCTGGCGGGGCGGGTCGGACAGGCTCACGGGGCGCGGCTCGGCGGTGGCGTCGTCGAGCGTGCCGCCGCGGAAGAAGCTCGTCCAGAAGCCGTGGCCGTGTCGCCGGCGCTGGGCGAGGAACTGGCCCATCGCCACGACCTCGGGCAGGGTGAACACGACCATCGCGAGCATGGCGATGGCCGCGAGCAGGCACAGCGTGCACCAGGCGCCGACGGCCAGGGGCTGGAGGACGATGAGGACCAGGCTGGTGATTCCCACGGGCACGATCAGCAGGCCGAACAGCGCGACGACCCACGGCGCGGTGCGCCAGCGAGCCGGGCCGCCCATGTAGCCGATCAGGGCCTCGAGGGCGTAGGCGGCGGCCCCGAGGCCGGCGTCGGAGATGGGAAAGGCCTCGGAGACGTCGCTGGTGAGGATGATCTCGGTGCCGTCGCCGAAGACCGGGTCCCACGCCGCGTCGCTGTGGCCGAGCTGGTAGGAGGCCATGTAGCGGGCCATGAGGAAGCTCAGCCAGGCCAGGGCGATGATGGGGGCGCGCTGGACGAAGGACGAGGGGTTGAAGCTCCAGCCGGGCGGGATGGCGGGCTGGTCGGTGGCCCGGCGGTCGACGAGGCGCGTGGTGACGACGGCCATGGCGATCAGCAGGATGCCGGCGAAGGTGGAGTTGACGTACGCGGCGGGGTGCGGCGTCCAGAGCAGCAGCGGGGCGAACAGCGCCCAGAACCCGGCGGCGCACACGGCCCAGGCGGCCCAGGGCCGGCGCGGCGACAGCGCCAGCAGGCCGAAGATGACAGCGACCAGCCCGGTGAGTCGGTCGCTGACGGCCATCGGGTCGCCGGCGTAGCCCAGGGTGGGCCCGCTGACCAGCAGCCAGGCGCCGACGACCGCGGCGGCGGTCGGGCCGTAGCCGTTGTGCTCGCGAAGGATGGCGGTCATGGCGGCGCGCAGCGGTGCAAACGGTGCGCCGCGGCGGGGCGCGCGGGCGGCGGGGGGCGGGATGCCATACAGCACGCCGACGGCTGCTGTGTGCGGTGCAGCCAGGGCGACCAACGCACCGCACGCTGCGCAATGTTGTGTGGCATCCGCTCCCGGGCCACAGGCCGGCCGCCGTCGCCATCAGCCGGCCTTGCGGGCGGGCTGGGAGATGTCGCGCACGACCTCGGCCGTCTCATGCTCCGACGCCTTGCGGGCGATGTCGGCCTGGGAGACGATGCCGATGCACGTGCCCGCGTCGTCGACGATGGGGATGCGGCGGACCTGGTGGTGCTCCATGAGCTTGATCAGCTCATGCTCGTCGGTGTCCGGGTGAGCGGTCACGATGGGGCTGGACATGCAGCTCGAGGCGCTGACCTCCAGCGGGTTCTTGCCCTGGGCGACACAGCGACAGGTGATGTCGCGGTCGGTGACCATGCCCACGAGCCGCTTGTTCTCGGCGCTTTCGACGACGGGGACGGCGCCGCAGTCGTAGTCGACCATCAGCCGGGCGACGTCGCCCAGGCCGGTGTCCGGCGTGCAGCAGTAGACGGTTTCGCTCATGAAGTCGCGTGCCTGCATGTCAAGGCTCCTGTAAGAGGGATGCGGCGCGGCAACGGCGCCGGGTCTGTGATGAGCCTAGACGTGCCGCGAGGGCGTTTTCCATCGTGTCCCGCGGCGGTGGCGCAAGCCGGGGAAACGCCGGGTCGGCCCTGGTGGCGACGCCGACGGCGGTGGGGCCTGCCCGCAATCGCCCGGTGGATGGGCTCGCGGGGGTTGAATCCCCGGCCGGTGGCGCGCTACGCAGTTGCGGGGCGTGGCGCGGCGGGGCGGCGGCGCGAATGGAGGGTGGGAACGATTACAAGGAATCTCGCCATGCGCACGCGCACCAGCTTCAAGGGGCATCCGATCCACCCGATGCTCATCCCGTTTCCGATCGCCTTCCTCGTCGCCGCGTTCGTGTGCAACGTGGTGGGCCTGATCCTCGGCAGCGCGGCCTGGTGGACGGTCGGCGCGTACCTGGCGGTGGCGGGCGTCGTCACCGGCCTGATCGCCGCCGTGCCGGGCGTGATCGACTACCTGCACAGCGTCCCGCCGCACAGCAGCGCCAAGCGGCGGGCGACGTATCACATGCTCGTCAACACCGGGGCCATCCTCGCCTTCCTCATCTCCCTGGCCATCCGCGCCGACCCGGCCGCCCGGCCGCCGGCGCTGTCGATCCTGCTCGAGATCGTCGGCCTGGCGCTGCTGGGCACCGGCGGCTGGCTGGGCGGAACGCTCGTCTATCGCAACTTCATCGGCCCCGAGCACCGCTACGCCCAGGCGGGCAAATGGGACGAGATGCAACTCGAGCTCAAGCCCGGCGAGCCGGTGGTCGTCGGGCGCGTCGATGACCTGAAGATCGATCAGATGAAGCTGCTGCACCTGGACGGCCGACGCATCGTTCTGGCGCGGACCGAGCAGGGCTACACCGCCTTCGACGACCGCTGCACGCATCGCGGTGGGCCGCTGGCCGACGGCGTGCTGATCTGCGGCAAGGTCCAGTGCAAGTGGCACGGCTCGCAGTTCAACGCCCACAGCGGTGACGTCGAGGCCGGCCCGGCGACGGAGCCGGTGCGCGTCTATCGCATCGAGGAGCACGAGAACGAGCTGCGGTTGATGTGGCAGGAGAAGGGGGAAGGGGGGTAGGCAGGTGGGCAGGAAAGTACGCAGGCACGAAATGGAAGGGGTGGCACTGACAAGCGGAGTCCGCGGAGCTTGTCAGTGCGGAGCGGCGCAACGGGTCCGTCATGTGCTGCGACACTGACAAGGCCGCGGACGGCCTTGTCAGTGGCACCCAACGCCGTGAACTCTACGGCACCGGTGCGGATGTAGGGTGGGTAGAGCGAAGCGATGGCCGCGACACCGGCGAACGCCGGTAAACCCACCACGCTGGCCGTGGATTCCCGCCGCAACCGGTGGGTTTCGCTTCGCTCTACCCACCCTACATCCGCACCGGTGCCGTAGGGTTCAGGGCGTTGGGTGCCGCGGCTTGACCGCGAAGCGGCAAGTTGTGCGATTGTCGGCAAGCGCACGGCCTGCCCTTCGGGACAAGCCGTGGCACCGGGCGATCCGCAGTTAAAGCGACCATTCAAAGGTCAATAATCGCCGGCTTGGGCGGCGCTGGAGAGGCTCTCGACGAGGCGACGACACACCGCGGCCGGGTCGGCGCTGCCGCACACCGCCCCGCTGACCGCCACGCCCGCGACGCCGGCGTCAACCAGGGTGGAAATGTTGTCGGGCCCGATCCCCCCGATCGCCAGGTGCGGCAGCCGACCCCACGCCACGTACTGCCGCAGGTACGCGGGCCCGGCGAGATCGGGCTTGTGCTTGGTGCTCGTGGCGAACATGGGCCCGACGCCGCAGTAGTCGGCCCCGTCGGCCAGCGCCTGCCGCGCCTGCTCCAGCCGCGAGGTGCTCACGCCGATCACCAGCCGCCGCCCCACCAGCCGACGCGCCTCGCGCACGGGCAGATCGCCCTGGCCCAGGTGCACCCCCTCGGCCCCGGCGAGCAGGGCGACGTCCGGCCGATCGTTGACGATCACGGTCGCCGCCGAGCCGCGCGCCAGCTTCACCAACGCCCGGGCCCGGCCGAGCAGCTCGCCGGCCTCCAGCGACTTCTCACGCAGTTGCAGGCAATCGGCCCCGCCCGCCAGCGCCGCCTCGGCCACGGCCCGCCAGTCGCCGGCCGGACACAGCTCGGCCGTCAGCAGCACGCACAGGCGGTACTGCCGGCGCCGCATCGGCGACAGCGCCAGGCTCAGACGCCGCTCCAGCTCGTAGCCGCGGTAACGCAGCGCCTCGACCCGGCCGGCCACCGCGGCCTCGTCCGCGGCGAGCGTCTTGGCGTACTCCTCGATCACCCGCAGCGCCTCGCTCAATCGCTTGCCCGCGGCCATGCCCACCTCCGCGACGCCGGCGCGATGCTGCTCCGACGCCGTGGCGATCGACGTGCCCACGTCGCCGGGCGTGTCGCGGCTGGCGGGCAGCTCCGGCAGCGAAGACAGCGCCGCCGCCAGATCGTGCCGCAGGGCCTTGACGTCGCGCGTCAGCGCCGCGTCGTCGAGGATGAAGCGCGCCGCCTCCTCCATCACCCGCAATGCCTCGCGGGCCCGGTTGGCGTTGGCGTCGATGATGCGCAGGACGTCGGGCATGGGAAGGCAGAGCCACGAATGAACACGAATGAACACGAATGGACGCACAGAAGCATGATTGAAACCGCGAAGAGGCGAAGGGGCGCCCCCTTCGCCGCTTCGCGGTACTTCAAGCCCTCAAGGCGGCGGCGATGGCGACTGCGTGGCGAGCACCTGCGTGGGTGTCGGCCCGGCGTCCATGCGCGGGCCGGTGGCGATCGGGCCGATGAGCGTGGCGAAGGTCACGAGCACCCACAGGCACCAGATGACCATCGCCCGGCCGGGGTACTGACGCAGCACGTACCGCGCCGCGAGCACCGCCAGGGCCAGCAGGATCACGGCGGTGCTGGCCCAGTAGGGCCCGCCCACGTCGGCGGTGAAGCGCTCGGCGATCCGGCCCTCGGCGAGCAGGTGGCCCTGCAAGTGCCCCAGCAGCGGGATGGCCATCGACCCCGCCAGCACCAGCGCCGCCGCCGGCCAGCGCAGCACCTGCCACGTCCGGGCGTGGCGGCCCTCGGCCGAGAGCTCGGCGTACTGCCGCATCACCAGCGCCAGCAGCACCGCCATCGCCGGCAGCACCAGCAGCAGATGTCCCGGCGTGTCCTGCTCCGGCGCCAGCAGCACCAGCAGGGCCACGACCACGAACCAGCCCCAGCCCATGAAAAGCCGCGGCCGGGCGCCCTCCGACGAAGTCGAGAACGGCTGAACGAGCGCCGCGAGCAGCCAGGGGGTCCAGGGCAGGGTGATCAGCAGCAGGATGAGCAGCCGATTGCCCAGCAGCCGCGCCGCCGGGCCCACGTCGCCCAGGTGCGCCGGCACCAGCCCCGCCAGCCACGACCGCCACAGCTCCGGGTCGTGCTCGT
>SKPT01000560.1 GCA_007119405.1 Phycisphaeraceae bacterium | reverse complement strand
TCATCTCGCGCCTCGGCTTGACGGTGATGGGTATTGTTTTGCTGCTGGGTGGGCGCGGGCTGGCGGGCCTGATCACACGGTTGCGCACATTCGCGACACCGGGTGAGGCGCGGTGAGGTGTGGTTGGGGCGCGGTTTCGCGAAGCCGCGAGCGGGTTGTTGCGTGGCTCGGGGCGATCCGGGGGGTGACAGCGGGCGTAGGGAAACTGGGGCCGGGCGTTTGGTTGGCCGATAAAATGCAGAGCCGGCCCGTGCGGCCGCGAAGGACGGGTGCAGTTATGGCCGATGCGTTGCGCATCCACAGCGTCAGGCCGCTGGTGCGGTACGTCGACGAAGATCAGGCGATCATCGAGGCGCAGGTCCACCTGGCGTGGCAGCGCGACGAGCCGCCGCCGCCGCTGTCGGCGGTGTACCGGATCCGCGGCAGCGACGGGTTCGAGGACGAGGGCGAGACGGTGCTGAGCTTCGACGCCGGGGCGGGCTGCCTGCGGCTGGAACTGGTGCGTCCGCGGCGCTGGTGGCCGGCGGGCATGGGTGAGCAGGCGCTGTACGAGCTGAGCATTGAGCTGCGCGCCTGGGGCCGACGCGTGGCGCGTCGGCGGGCGACGCTGGGGCTGACGTCGGTGCGCAGCGCGGCGAGCGAGGAGGCGTCGCCCGCCGAGGCGCGCGAGCCGAGCCTGCTGGTCAACGGGCAGGTGTGCGAGATTCGCAGCGTGGTGCTGGTGGATCGCGTGGACGAGGCGCAGCTTCTGCCGGCCGCGGGCGACGCGCTGCTGCTGGTGCGCGACCATTACGCGTCGGATGTGCTGTATGAGGCGGCGGACCGCGCGGGCGTGCTGCTGGTGCAGGCGGTGCCGCTGCATCCCGACGCCCGGCCGGAGCTCGACGTCGAGGCCCAGGTCGACCGGCTGGCGACGCACCCGTCGCTGGCGGGCTGGTACGTCGGCCACCTCGGCCGGCTCAGCGCCGCGGTCGCCGAGCACCTGCGCCGGCTGGACCCGACGCGCAGCGTTTTCCACGCCTTCCCCGCCGACCCCGCCGCCTGAGCCAGCCGCCCGCGGCTTCGCCAAGGCCCGCGCCCCGCCTACACTTGTGCTCCGGAGGCAATCGACGAAAGGACGCTATGACCTGGCGCGTGATGATCCTGACGTTGCTGGCCGCGCTCCTGGCCCCGCCAACGATCGCCGCCGAGCCCGCCCAGCCCGCCCAGCCGCCCGAGCCCGTGGCCGAAACGCCCGGCGAGGCGGCGTCGGCCGAGCAGTGGCTCGACGCCATCGAGGCCCGGGCCAGCGACCTTGACACCCTGCGCGCCGAGGTCGCGCTGCTGACCGTCCAGCCGCTGCTGGGCGACCGTCAGTGGCGCTTCGGCAACCTCGTCTACCACGCCGGCCCGCCGGCGCGCTTCAACCTGCACTTCGACCGCCGGGCTGCCGACGAGCACCTGGTCGAGGACGATCAGCGCTGGATCTTCGACGGCCGATGGCTGGCCGAGCGCCTCGAGCAGCGGCGGCAGTTTATTCGGCGCGAGCTTGTGCCCCCGGAGCGCGCCGGCGAGGACCTGCTGCGCCTCGGCGAAGGCCCCTTCGTGCTGCCGCTGGATCTCGAGCGCGAGACGGTGATGCAGCGCTTCGAGGTGAAGCTGATCCAGGAGCAGGGCGACCCGTTCGCCGACGAGCGCGAGGGCGTGCCGGCGTTCGAGAACACGGTGCGCCTGCGCCTGACCCCGCGCGAGGGGGTCGAGGTCGAGCAGTCGCGCATCGACCTGTGGTACGACCGCGACCTGCTGCTGCCGGTGCGGGCCTTCACCGTGCGCGATGAGGATGGCCGGGAGTCGGTGATCAGCCTGCGCCGTTTCGAGACCGGCTTCGAGGCCGATGAGCAGACGTTCAGCACCGAGCCGCCGGACGAGCCCGGCTGGCAGGTCGTCGAGCACCGGCTGGAGGACCGCGGCGGCTTCGGCGGCCCCGGACGCGCCCCCGGACGCGAGGGCGGGGCTGACGAACCTGGCGGGGCCGGGGGTGTGGACAGGCCTCGGGGCAGGGATTAAGATCATCGGCTACGGCTTGGCCGGCCGATGCAGTTGTCCGGAGCGGTGGCCGAGTGGCTGAAGGCGACGGTTTGCTAAACCGTTATGGGGGATATCCTCTCCCATCGCGGGTTCGAATCCCGCCCGCTCCGCTTTTCGCATGTCTTCGCATAGCGTCGCACAATGCAAGGGTTTATGAAGGCTGGCCGGCGTGTCGACGCCGGCCAGCCGTTGTGGCCGGCCGCATCGGGTAGCGCCCTTCGGCGCTGCCCGCGCGATCCCGGATCATTCACGACCGCTTGGCCCGTCGCCCGACGTGGGGCAGCGGGCAACGCAAGAGCCGCAGGCCGACCCGGCGCGCAGCACGCCCTTGCCCCCCACGGCCGAACGCGACGATGGCTTCGGTCACGCCGATCCCGTGCTGGCGGGTGTAGCCGGTCAGGGGCGAGTGTGCGGCGGTTGCGGGCGCGGTGTTCATGTCGTGGTCACGGAGGCTCAGTAGCTGAAGCTCCAGTAGCGCTGCGGCGTCACGCCGAGGACGAAGTACTGGAACGCGCCGATGCCGGTCCAGAGGAAGGCCGAGAGCAGCTCACCGAAGATGACGCCCACGGCGATGGGGATGGCGGCGTGGTAGGCGCGGGCGCCGCCGAGCTTGACGATGCTGAGCTTGATGGCCCAGCCGAGCAGGAAGGAGAAGCTGAAGACGAACATGGGCCAAGTGCCCCAGACGAGGAAGATGACCGGGTGCAGGGGCCACCAGGGCAGGCGGAGGCGGGCGGCGGCGGTGACGAGCACGAGGATGAAGCCCAGGCCCATCCATCCGAGGTTGGCGGGCTCGGGGCTGATGAGGGCGAGGCGATCCAGGCCGGTGGCGTTGACGGAGTCGCGGAGTGTTTCCAGGGCGCGGGACTCGGCGACGTGGCCGGCGAGCAGGTCGAAGCCGATGCGGGAATGGCGTTCGCCCCCGCCGCCGGCGACCGTCAGGCCGATGTTGTGATGGATGGTGATGGCGGCGAGGCCGGCGACGAGCAGGCTGGCGACGATCATCACGGTTTTCCAGGGGATGATGCGTCGCGGGCCGTGGTCGCGGCCGGCCTGCTCGGCGATCTTCAGGCCGTTGGTCAGGTAGGGCATGATCGCCTCGCGTGTTTCGCCGGCGAGGATGAGCGTGGCCAGGGCGAGGATGATGTAGCCGACGGGGCCGACGGCCTCGAAGCTGAGCAGCGCGACGAGGATGCCGACAGCCCACCAGGCGGGCTTGATGAGGAAGCAGCCGGTCTCGGCGACGATGCGCGACATGACGAGGAACTTGAGCAGGATCAGCAGCATCAGCGCCGCGCCCAGCGGCCACGCCAGGCCGGCGGTGTGCAGCGTCCAGGTCGCGCCGGCGAGACAGATGACCAGGCCCCAGCCGGCGAAGGTGGCGTAGCGGGGCGTGGCGGTGTCGCGTCGGCGGCCGAGCATCGAGCCGGCGACGTTGGCGTAATAGGCGCGTCCGACGTAGAGGATCATCACCGCCAGGGCGAGAAACGACCCGAAGGCCATGGTGTTGACCTTGCCCGAGCCGATGTAGTCGCGGTCCATCGCCACGCCCTGGGAGATCAGCACCGCGCCGAGCATCATGAAAAGCAGGTGCGCGATGCCGAGGCTGAACGAGACGGTGGTGGTCAGGAAGAGGGTGAAGGCGATGACGACGGGGAAGACGAAGGGCTCGAAGTAGGCGTAGCTGCCGTAAACCCGGCTGGCGTTGGGGAACAGGTCGCGCATCGGGCTGAAGTAGTAGCGCAGGGGGATGTGGAGGTTGCTCGGCAGCCAGTCGACGAGCGTCTGGAGGCCGTTGAGCCCGTGCATGGCGACGATGGCGGTGGCGGCGAGCCAGAAGCCGCGGTGGCGGGCGACGTCCGGAAGCCAGCCCCCGTGCTCGTTGCGGCTGATTTCCTGGACGAATCGTGCCACGGGGTAGGGCAGCATTTCGCGGCGCGACCACTGGGGATGGACGATCAGCGCCAGGCAGAGGCTCGCCAGGCCCAGGAACACGGCGACCGCGCCCCAGAGGCGGATGGTGGGCCACCACGTCGCCCAGTCGATGTCGCCTGGGCGGATCAGCTCCTCGGTCGGCCGGCCGACGATCGCGGCATCGAGCGTCGGGTTGTCGCGGTCGCCGCCGGCCAGCAGCAGGCCCTGCCCGGGAGGCGGCGCGGCGATGTGCTCAGGCAGGGCGCGGGCGAGCAGGGCGCGGTTGGCGCGAATGGTCTGCCACGCGGACAGCTCGCCGGCGCGCGCCTGATCGAGGGTCGCGAGCAGGTCGGCGTCGAGGTCGACGTCGGCGAAGGCGTCGGGCTCGTACAGGTCGGGCCGGGCCAGCACGCGGTTCAGCGCGTTGGGGAAGTCGCGCGCGCTGCGCACCTCGCCGGTGGCGAGCTGGCGTGTCTGGAAGCGGTCCTGCTCATCCATCAACTCCCACAGCCGCGACGGCACGCGTTGCCGTGGCTGATCGTGCCCCGGTGATGCCCCCTGGACGAGGCGGTTGGCGAGCTCGCGGCCGTCGTGCACGTGCTCGCGCGCCAGCTCACCCGAGGCGCCGGGGACGAAGGACATGACGTCGGACTCGATCCACTGCGGCTCGTTCTGGACCCAGTGGGCGGGCAAAGCGACGACGGGGCCGAAGCTGGCGAAGAAGCTGTGGCTGGGCCAGCCGCACGCCGCCAGGGCGATGGCGGTGGCGACGGCGACCTCGGCGGGGGAAAGGGGCAGGCGGCGGCTGAGGGCCCGCGCCAGCGGGTTGATCGCGAACAGCAGCACGCACACGAAGCCGAAAAGAGCGTGCGGCAGGTGGTGGCTGATCAGCTTCGTCTGGCCGATGACCCAGTCGTTGAAGTAGGCGGTGGCGGCGAGCGCCAGGCCCAGCGCGAGGCCGAGCGCCACGGCACGAATGGACACGGTGGGCTCCTGGCAAGGTCAGCGGGGCGTGGCGCGGCGCGTGATCCGGGCAGCGCCGCCGGCAATGCGCGCGTCGCGCGACGCACTCAGCGGGCGGCCTCGGCGTCGCGGGCGCGGTGGTAAGGCTCGACGACGTCCTCCCACAGCGCTCGCGTCAGGCGGAAGTCCCAGCCATCGTGGTTGATGTCGGTTTCGCCGCGCGGGCGGCCGTTGGCGTAGCTGATGTAGCCGTGGTCGAGCTTGTAGAACAGGTCGGTGGCGCCGACGCGGATGAGCGCGAGGCACTCGTCCGCCATGTCGCCGTCTTCCCACGCGCCGCCGACGATCATGGCGATCTGGTTGACGAGGTTGGGGCGAAAGCCGGTGTAGGCGTAGGTGATGGAGCTGCGCGGGCCGCTGCCGTCGCGGCCGTCGAGCTCGTGGAGCATGCCGCGCTGGCCGACGTTGGGCAGGTCTTCGGCGCCGGAGGCGATCCGGCCGGCGCCCTGATAGCCCTCGCCGTCGTTGAGCCCGGGCGAGACGGTGCCGCCATAGGTGTGCGTGGTCAGTTGGTGGTAGATGCGCATCGACTCGTCGAGGCGCACGCCGTGGATGGCGTAATCGCGCACGGCGTGCTCGATCTGCTCGGCGGTGGGAGCGTCGGCGTCGGGGTTCTCGCGGGCGTAGGCGAAGGTGCGGGCGGTGTTGTCGAGCCCGGCGGCGCGCAGCTCGTCGGTGAAGGCGTCATGGTCGTAGTTGTCGAGAAAGTCGTAGGCCTCGTCGGCGCCGCCGAGCCAGATGGTGCCGACGATCATCATGCCGATCATGCCTTCGCGGAAGTTGGGGTTCCACCCGCGTGCCAGGCCGGTGCCACCCATGAGATCGGTGTTCTGGCCGTCGGCGTTGCCGGCGTCGGAGGTGGTGTAGGCCGAGGCGATCATCGCGGCGCGCATGAGCAGGTCGACGCGGTGCTTTTCGTCGTCGGAGAGCTGATCCCAGAGCCGCGGCGTGTCGCGGATGAGGATCGCCGAGCCGGTCCAGAGCCGCTCGTGCTGGCTGCCGTAGCCGCCGGCGGCGACGAGGCAGCGGTCGGGCTCGAGCACGCGGCGGAACTGGCGCATGAGCAGGCGGTCGGCTTGCTCATGGCCCTGCCAGGCGGCGACGGCCTTGACGACGGTCTTGCCGCCGCACCACGCCCCGGTCGTGTGGGCCGAGCGATCGTGGGTGTAGAAGTAGACGTGGCCCTGAGCGCGCTCGCGGGCGGTGTCGAGCGCCTCATCGGGCACAGGCGGCAGCTCGGGGCGGGCGGCGGCGTCGGCCAGGGTGTGGCCGGCCGCGAGCCACAGGCCGAGGAGGGCGGCGGAGACGAGCGGCAGGATCAGGTGCGGGGCGTTCATGGGGGGTCCTGGCAGGGGAGAGCGATGGGCACATCCATCAGTACTGGACCGAAAATTCAATCACGGCTAGCGTACCAGCCGGCACCTCTGCGTCAATCGGTCGCCACCGGCGGCGGTTCGGCGACACCGCCTGGCCCGGCGCGCCCGGGCGCGCCGGGGGCGAAGGAGGGTGTGGGCCATGGCGAAGCACAATGTCGTATCCCTTCACGCTCATGACGCCGGTCGAATGGTCGAGCCTCGCGGCTGCGCCGGCGCGGCCCACGTTCCTCACTGGACGCCCGGCCCGACGACGAGCGCGCCCGAGGCGAGCTTGATCCCGCAACGCCCCGAACCCGAGGACCGCCCATGAAAGCCGTCGCCGTATTCCCCGAGCAGCGCCAGGTGCGCCTGATCGATCGTGACGACCCGGGCGCGCCCGCGGCCGGGCAGGCCCGCCTGAGCATGTGCGCGGTCGGTGTGTGCGGCACCGACCGGGAGATCGCTCACTTTCACTACGGCACCCCGCCGCCGGGCAGCGATCACCTGATCCTTGGCCACGAGTGTCTGGCGCGGATCGAAGAAGTGGGCGACGGTGTCGACGCGTTCCGCGCCGGTGACCTCGTCGTGCCGCTGGTGCGGCGCGTGTGCCCGCACGAGCGCTGCCGCTCCTGCCGCGCCGGCCGACAGGACTTCTGCTTCACCGGCGACTTTACGGAAGCGGGCATCAAGGGGGCGCATGGGTTCATGAGCGAGACGTGCGTGGAGTCGGCCGACTATCTCGTGCCCGTGCCGCGGGAGCTGGAGGCCTGTGGCGTGCTGGTCGAGCCGTTGTCGATCGCCCAGAAGGCGTTGCAGCAGGTGTGGCAGGTGCAGCAGCGTTTGCCGTGGTCGTGCGACCCGCGGGTGGACCGGGAGAAGGCGTGGTGCCACCGCGCGGTCGTGCTCGGGGCCGGGCCGATCGGGCTGCTGGGGGCGATGACGATGGTGGCGGCCGGGTTCGAGACGTATGTCTACTCGCGCGAGCCGGCCGACAGCGACCGGGCGGAGCTGGTGCGCTCGTTCGAGGGGCAGTACATCAACTCGCAGGAGACGCCCGTGGCGCAGCTCGCCGAGCGGCTGGGCGAGATCGACGTGGTGTATGAGGCGACGGGTGCCTCGGGCCTGGCGTTCGCGGCGGTGGAGCGCCTGGGGGTCAACGGCGTGTTCGTGCTCACCGGCGTGCCGGGCGAGAAGTCGCCCGAGGCGGTGGAGTCGGCGCGCATCATGCGCCGCCTCGTGCTCCAGAACCAGGTGATTTTCGGGACTGTCAACGCGGGGCGCTCGGCGCATGAGGACGCGGTGCGCGACCTGGCGGTCTTCGCCAGGCGCTGGCCGGGGGCGCTCGAGGCGCTGATCACCGACCGCATCACGCTGGCCGAGGTGCCGGATGTGCTCGCGCAGCCGGGTGCGGGGATCAAGACGATAATCCGTTTCTGAAGGCCGAACGGTTGAGCCTTCAATCGCCAAGGAAAGTGACGACCCATGCCGACCAACGATGTCGCCGCCGCCGAGCTTCAGCGTCTGCGTGAAGACGAGCAGCGCGAGAAGAACTGGAAGCGCTGGGGGCCCTACCTCGCCGAGCGGCAGTGGGGCACGGTGCGCGAGGACTACTCGCCCGACGGCTCATGCTGGGACTACTTCCCCCACGACCAGGCCCGCAGCCGGGCGTACCGCTGGGGCGAGGATGGGCTGTTGGGCATCACCGATCGGCAGTGCCGGCTGTGCTTCGCGCTGGCGCTGTGGAACGGGGCGGACCCGATCCTCAAGGAGCGGCTCTTCGGCCTCGGCGGGCCGGAGGGCAACCACGGCGAGGATGTCAAGGAGTGCTACTACTACCTCGACGCCACGCCCACGCACAGCTACCTCAAGGCGCTCTACAAGTATCCGCACGCGGCCTACCCCTACCGCGAGCTGGTCGAGGAGAACCGCCGGCGCGACAAGCAGCAGCTCGAATATGAACTGCTGGATACCGGCGTGTTCGACCACGGCCACTTCGACGTGCTCGCCGAGTACGCCAAGGCCGCGCCCGACAACGTGCTGATCCGCGTGACGGTCACCAACCACGCCGACCACGAGGCATCGCTGCGCCTGCTGCCGACGTTCTGGGCGCGCAATACCTGGCGCTGGGGCTGCGCGCACGAAGGCTGCGAGCCCAGGCCTCACCTGCGGGCCGACGGCCACGCCATCGTGGCCGATCACGTCACGCTGGGGCGCTTCGTGCTGGCGATCGGCGCCGATCCCGCGGGCGCGCCGCCGGAGCTGCTGTTTACCGAGAACGACACCAACGCCCGCCGCGTGTTCGGCATCCAGGCTGGCGAACGCCACACCAAGGACGCGTTTCACGACTACGTGATCCACGGCGACGCCGCCGCGGTGCATCCGGAGAAGCGCGGCACCAACGCGGCGGCGCACGATCACCTGACGCTGCCGCCGGGCGCGAGCGCGACGGTCAAGCTGCGTCTCTAC
>SKPT01000086.1 GCA_007119405.1 Phycisphaeraceae bacterium | reverse complement strand
CGCGGAAAATCTCCTGCACGATCTGCACCGCCGTCATGTTCTGAAACACCCGGCAGTCGGCCGTGCGCGTCAGAAACCACAGCCAGGGCACGACCGTCGCCCGATACTGCGTCAGGTGCCGCTGGCCCGGGCCTTCCTTGACCGAGATCACGCCGGCCTGCTCGAACTGGTTGACGTAGCCGTTGAAGTACCGCGTCGACGTGCCGGCGCCGAGCATCTCCAGCGTGACGTTGTGCCCGACGATCTGGTCGAACCGGATCTCGCCATCGGCGCTGAGCAGCTTCAGCTCGATCGTGAACGGCTCACTCAGCGCCTCGTGCAGCGTCATGTCGGCCACGAGCAGCACGTCCGCGCCAAGCGGCGTCTGAAGCGAGAGCACTCGGTCCTTCTGGGTCAGCGCCATGTCGGTCACCTTCGCTGGTCACGCCCGGGCCGGCGGTCAAACGTCGCCGCCGCCGCGTGGGCGCCTGCCCCGGCAGGGTTAATAGAACACGCGCCAATGCCGCGGGTCCACGGCGATCTTGCGGAAGTTGTCATCGCCCGTCTTCCTCGCCGCGCGAATGCCGCAATACACCAGGTACATGCGCACGACGTCCACGTGGGCCTCGTACTTGATCAGCGTCTTGAGGCAGTAGCAGAAGAGCTTGGCGAACTGGTACGCCTCGTCGCACGACGCCCACTTCGAGAGCGAATCGTCCGGCCGCGGCCGGGCGCCGACGACGTTGGCGAAGTCGCACGCGGCCTGGAGGTAGCGGTTGAGCTTGTCCCGGTAGTGCCCCAGCTTTTTCAGGGCGTAACAGACGGTGGCGGCCTTGCCCGCCATGTTCTGCCGGTACTGCTCGTCGTTCCACTGCCGATGGTCCTGGTTGACGAGCCCGGCGATCTCCTTGCGCGCCGGAACCGAGACCGTCCAGTGCTCGCCGATCATCCCAAACGCCTTGCCCAGCAGCGCCCCGCCCACCCCGCCGCCGGTGGCGCCGAGCAACAGCGCCGCCGCCCCCTCCACCGCCTGGCCCACGCCCTGGCTGACGCCCTCGCCCAGGCCGGTCTCCGCGGCGGCGTCGGCCAGGCGATAGCCGGGCCCGGATGTCAGCTCGTTCATCGCCTGATGCCAGTCCTTGTCGTCCGTCGCCGGGTCCAGCGCCTGCCTCGCGTCGCTGAGCACCGATTCGAGCGACGGGGTCTCGGGCTTGATCGGCGGCGGCACGGCCAACTGCTTGCGCCGCCTCTCGAACCGCTCGACCATCACGTTCAGCCGCGCCAGCTCCGACTCGCTGAAGCAGCAGTGTTGGGAGCACTCGTGGTTGGCGCTCAAGTGCGCCTGGTGCAGCAGCGAGCGGTAAATCTTGGGAAGCATGGCTTCGAGCGTGGCGTGGGCGGCGGCGACGTATCCCTCGTGCAGCGTCACGTGGGCGCCGAGCTGCGATGAGAAGTAGGTCGACTTTTTCATGCTCAGCCGATCCGCCCGGGCCACCAGCTTGCGCGACTCGGCGTTGTGCTGGTAGCCGTTCTTCGCCCCGATGGCGAAGGCCTTGTCACGCATCGCCGAGCTCTTGGACTGCAACGAGTCGTTGCAGCGCCAGTCGCTGATGTGCTCGCGCGTCTTGAGAAACGCCAGCTTCTCCGGCCCGAGGTGAAGATGGGAGAAATCCACCGCGTCGCCGCCCTGCGCCTGGGCCCAGTGACGATCCGCGGCTTCGACGGCGGCCACGGCCTCGTTGGGGGTCAGCTCCTCGAGCGCCGTGGCGATTACATCGCGCGCCCGCAGATCCTTGCGCCGCTGGTACAGCCGCATCTCCGAGAACCCGACGCTGGTCACACGCCCCGAGCCGGCCGTCATCCCCGCGACCACCACACCCGCCAGCGCCGGAAACGCGCCGATCGGCGCCGTCGCCACGCCGATGACCGTGCCGAGCACCGCGTTGGTCGCCACCTCCGCCACGTCGTAGCGGTCCACGTTGCTGACCTTCACGTTCCGCCACGTCTTGAACCCCTGCTTCACGCGGTGGGCGACGCCGCTGTTGAACGCCTCCTGCATCGCGCTCTTGAACAGCTTCCGGGCACGCTGCTCGTAGCCCTTGTCGAAGACGACGGTGACGAGCTCCTGCTCGGTCGAGACGGCGTCGATCGAGGGGTGTTTGTCCTGGACCACCTCCCGCACCTCGAACGTGTCGTCCTGTACCTTCGTCAAGAGCATCGGATTCTTCCCTGGCGTGAACGAAACCCCGTCAGGCCTGGGCCTGGGCTTGCTCAAAGGCGTAGGTGAAGTCGTTGTCGGCCACGCTCACGTGCACGCGCTCGACCGGCTTGCCCTGGCTCATGCGCACCAGGAACTCCTGGCTGATGCGCGGCAGCACGGTGTTGGTGAGAATGGCGTCGATCATCCGCCCGCCGCTCTCCACCTCCGTGCAGCGGCTGGCGATGAGCTTGACGACCTCCTCGTCGTAGCTGAACGGGATCTTGTGGTTCTCGCGGATGCGCCGCTCGATCCGCCCGAGCTGGAGCCGGGCGATGTTGCCGACCATCTCGTCGCTCAGCGGGTAGTACGGGATCGTCACGACCCGGCCCAGCAGCGCGGCGGGGAACACCTTCAGCAGCGGCTCGCGCAGCGCCTTGGCAATGCCCTCGGGCGAGGGCATCAGGTCCGGATCCTTGCACATGTTCATGATCAGGTCGCTGCCGACGTTGCTCGTCAGCAGGATCACCGTGTTGCGAAAGTCGATCCGCCGGCCTTCGCCGTCCTCCATCTGCCCCTTGTCGAAGACCTGGAAGAAGATCTCGTGCACGTCGGAGTGCGCCTTCTCGATCTCGTCCAGCAGCACCACGCTGTAGGGCTTGCGGCGCACGGCCTCGGTGAGGATGCCCCCCTCGCCATAGCCGACGTAGCCCGGCGGCGAGCCCTTGAGCGTCGAGACGGTGTGCGCCTCCTGGAACTCGCTCATGTTGATCGTGATGATGTTCTGCTCCCCGCCGTAAAGCGCCTCGGCCAGCGCCAGCGCCGTCTCCGTCTTGCCCACGCCCGACGGCCCGGCCAGCAGGAACACGCCGATCGGCTTGCCCGGGTTGTCCAGGCTCGCCTTGGACGTCTGGATCCGACGCGCCACCTGTTCCAGCGCATGCTTCTGCCCGATCACCCGCTCGTTGAGCGTGTCGGCGAGCTTGAGCACCGCCTGGATCTCGTTCTTGACCATCCGACCCACGGGAATCCCCGTCCAGTCCGCCACCACCGACGCCACCGCCTGCGCGTCGACCGTCGCCAGGACCAGCGGCTGCTCGCCCTGAAGCTCGGCCAACTCACCCTGAAGCCGACGCAACTCCGCGATCTGCTCGGCGCGGTCGGCGGCGCCATCACTCCCGTCGCCGGCGACCGCGGCGTCGGCATCGCCGCCGGCCTGCGAAGCCGCCGCCACCGGCTCGTCGACCGGCTCGCCCTCGCCGCGGATCTCGCTGCGCAGCGCCAGTACCCGATCGACGAGCTGCTTTTCCGCTTGCCAGCGCGCATCGAGCTGCTCCAGCCGGGCGCGCTCGGCTTCCAGCCGCTCACGCACCGCCGCCTCGCGCCGCGCCGTGTCGATGCCCACCGCCGCCTCGCGGTCGATGATGCCCAGCTCCTCCTCCGCCGCCTCGATGCGCCGGCGGCAGTCCTCGACCTCGGCGGGCACCGCGTGCTGGCTGATCGCCACCCGCGCCGCCGCCGTGTCCAGCAGGCTCACGCACTTGTCCGGCAGCTGCCGCGCCGGGATGTAGCGATGCGACAGCGTCACCGCCGCCTCCATCGCCTCGTCGAGCACCTGCACGCGATGGTGCTGCTCCAGCGTCGAGGCCATCGCCCGCATCATCCGCACCGCGTTGGGCTCGCTCGGCTCGTCCACGTGCACGACCTGGAACCGCCGCGTCAACGCCGGGTCCTTCTCGATGTGCTTCTTGTACTCGGCCCACGTCGTCGCCGCGATCGTGCGCAGCGTGCCGCGCGCCAGCGCCGGCTTGAGCAGATTCGCCGCGTCGCCCGTGCCCGCCTGCCCGCCGGCGCCGATCAACGTGTGCGCCTCGTCGATGAACAGGATGATCGGCCGGGGCGAGGCCTGCACCTCGTCGATCACCTGCCGCAGACGCTGCTCGAACTCCCCCTTCATGCTCGCCCCGGCCTGGAGCAGGCCCACGTCCAGCGTCCGCAGCGTCACGTCCTTCATGCTCGGCGGCACGTCGCCCCCGGCGATGCGCAGCGCGAAGCCTTCGACCACCGCCGTCTTGCCCACCCCCGCCTCGCCGGTGAGGATGGGGTTGTTCTGCCGCCGGCGCATGAGGATGTCGACGATCTGGCGGATCTCGTCGTCGCGCCCCACGATCGGGTCGATCTCGCCGTCTCGCGCCCGCTGCGTCAGGTCCACGGAGAAGCGCTTCAGCGCCTCGCCCTTGCCCATCGCCGCCGGCGGCATGGCCTCGCTGGCCTGGCCCGGCTCGGCGGCGGCCGAGCCGTCCTGCGCCGCCAGGTCCTGCTCCGGCGAGCCGGCGGTCAGCTCATCGAACGACTCGGTCAACTGATCGCGCTTGAGCTTGTTGAACTGCCCCGAGATCGTCAGCAACTGACTGCGCAGCGAGCTGTCGCTCACGAGGCCCACCAGCACGTGCCCGGTGCGCACCGCCGGGCTGTTGAACATCAGCGAGCCGTAGAGCCACCCCTCCTTGATCGCGTGCTCCAGGTGCGGCGAAAAGTCGCTGATCGACGTCGCCCCGCGCGGCAGGCGGTCCAGCGCGGCCGTCAGGTCCGACGCCAGGCGCGCGTGATCGATCCCCGTCGCATCGACGATCCGGTGCAGGTCCGAGTCGGGCAACTGCATCACTTGGTGGATCCAGTGGCCCAGTTCCACGTACGGGTTGCCCCGCATCTTGCAGAAGACGGTCGCGGCTTCGGCGGCCTTGTAGGCCAGGGCGTTGAGCTTGCTGAACAGGGACAGGCGGCTGATCTCAGGCATCGTGTGTCCTCTTGGCAAAGTCGCGCGGCCGCAGCACCAGGTCGCCCCGGTCTGCCGACGCCGCGTCCGGCCCCCCGCGGCCCAGCCAGCTCGTCCAGCCGAGTTGGGACCCGCCGTCGAGCCGGGTCGGCGGCACCTCGGCGCCGCGCAGAATGAGCTTGACGTCCCATTGCAATTCCTGCCCGGCGTACTGCCTGACCCACGCGGCCATGCGGCCGAGCGCCTCGCCGCCGGGCAACAGACGCCGATACTCGCCCAGGCTCATCGGCCCGAGCACGATGCGGAACGCGTGCTGGCAGTCCCAGACGCGATCGCCCAGGACGCTGGCGCCGAGCCGGCTGTCCTCCGACGCGCCGCCGAGCTGGCAGCGGCACTCCTCCGGCACGTCGAGCCACCGGCCGACGAACTCCTCGATGCGCGCGTCGACGCCCAGCACGGCGGCCAGCGTCTCCGCCAGCCCGTCCGGATGCCTCGCCTGCATCGCCAGGTGGGCGGCGAAGAACAGCCGGCCGGTGGATTGCTCGCCCGCCCTCCCGGCGAGCCCGGCGAGGCTGGCCAGGTACTCGGCAAAGCGATCCTCGCCCGGGCGATCGTGATGCACCTCCGGCCGGGCCGTCGCCCAGGCGCGGTAGAACAGCGAGATCATCCGGTGGTGGAAGACGTCCAGGAAGCGGCGCAGCGTCGGGTCATGGTGGTGCTGAAGCCGCGACAGCGCGTAGTCGGTCAGGTGCGCCGGCAGCGGCCCGTGCGGGCCGAACAGCCCCATGAACTGCACGTCGATCCTCAGCGGCCCATCCTCGCCGTCGCTCTCGACACCGGTGAGCGTCGCCGGCGCGAAGGCCATGCTCGGCCGCTGCCCGAAGCGCACCGGGTCCTGCGCCACGCGCCGCGAGGCGCCGATGCGCGGCCGATCCGCGTGCGCGCACTCCAGCCGGCGCACCGCATGGAAGAAGTCGAAGCGCGTCGGGTCGGCCCGGAAATCGGGCTCGGCTACAGGATTTGCCGGCGGCCGATCCGTGGCTGCCATCGCATCACCTCCCCGCGGCCGCGGGTGCGCAGAACCGTCTGCGTGAACGCGTTGATCGACACCTGCCTCGCCAGGAACCGCTCCAGCACGGCCCCCAGCAGGTACACGCCCACGCCTTCAAAGTCCGTCTCGTCAAACTCCAGGCTCACCTCCACGCCACGCACGAAGGTGATCGGCCCGGCCATCGGCGCCCGCCGCACCACCGACCGCGACGCGACGCGACGCAGCCCCCTCGCCTGCCGCCCCGCCGCGTCGTCCCCGTCGCGCGCGTACAGCCGCAGCAGGTCGCGCAGCGCCCTGGCCGCATCCTCCTCCCCGTCCTCGGCCGCCAGCGACAGGTAGTTCAGCGACAGGTGCTTGATCAGCCGCCACGCCGCCTGCCCGTGGGCGACCGACGGCCGCGGCGGCGTCGGGCCCACCACGCAACGCACGCTCTGCACCGGCGCCCCCGACTCCAGCGTGAAGTCCGTCGCCCCCGCCCCCACCGCCATCTGCAACGGCAGATCCCGGTTCGTGCACAGCGCCTCGACCGCCAACTGACGCAGCGACGGGTCGTACGGCGGATTCTCCGGGTCCACCAGCGACAGGTACACCTCGCTGCCGGCGTACTGGCTCGAACGCATCCCCTGCTGCCGCTCACGCTCCGAGAGCAGCCGCGGCCGACGCGCGATCGTGTGGTACGCGCTGCGCGGCCCGGACTGCTGAAACTCGCTGCTTTCGTACAACGCGTTGAACGTCCGCTCGCCCTCGGACCGCGCCCCGATGCCCTGCACCGAGCGCACCTGGCAGATCTCGAAGTCCAGCGGCCGCGTGCGATCCGGCACCACGTGAAACTCGGACATGCGCTGCGTCAGGTGGATGCGGTCGCACCGCTTCTGAAACAGGTTGATCGCCGGCGTGCAGTGGAGCATGAACGTCGATGCGTCGACGCCGTGGCCCAGCGCCGGGTCCGCCTCGTCCAGCAGCAGCAGGATGTCCAGCTCGTTGCCCGGGCAGCGCCGCACCGCCGGCCCCAGCCCGCCGATCGAGGCGAACAGGTACCGCTGCGGCATCGCGAAGTATTCCTGAAGCAGGCGGTAGCCCTGAAAGGAGCGGGCCTCGCACGGCAGCAGCGCCTCGTCGTCGCCGAAGCCCACCGCCTCCGGCCGCCCCACGCGCTCGCGCCACTCGACCGGCCGCTGCGCCGGCTGGGCGACGACGGCGGTGACATGCGCCATCAGGTGCTCGTACAGCCGCACCGCCTGCTCCCCGCCGGCGCGCAGGTGCACCACGAGCTCCTCCAGCGCCAGATCGCTCATCGCGTGGCCGCCGAGCGTCCGCAACCGCAGGCGCAGCGCCGCCCGCGCCTTGATGTCCGCCGGTGGCTCGAGGCTGGCGATCTCCTGCGTGTAGTACCCGGCGTCGGCGACCTCGAGCGGCCAGAGCTTCACGTCGTGGGCCGTGCGATAGGTGCACGCCGTCTGATCCCCCTTGCCCAGAAGGCTTCGCATCGAGCTGCCGCGCGCCACCTCGAAGCCCTGCGCCAGCGCGCCTTCCGTGACGTCCGGCTTCATCTGCACCACCGCCATCGACGGCGTCGGCGCCAGGTAGTGCGGGTAGAGCGACTCGAAGATCGCCTGCGTAAAGCGCGGGAACTCGGCGTCGAGCTTCATCTGCACCCGCGCCGCCAGGAACGCGAAGCCCTCGAGCAGCCGCTCCACGTACGGATCGGCGCATTCGAACCGGTCCAGCGCCAACCGCCCGGCGATCTTGGGGTAGGCCTCGGCGAACTCGCCCGCCGTCTCGCGCAGGTGCTGAAGCTCCTGGTTGTAGTATTCGAGCAGGTCAGCCATGGCCCTGCTCCTGCACGTCCACCTCGCCCGTCTCCAGGTCCACCTCCGTGCGCAGGAAGAGCTGCTCGGGCACCGGCTGGGCCCACAGCGCCGCCTCGATCTCCAGCGTCAGCGTGCGCTGGCCCATCTGTTCGTCGCCGACCACCGCCGAGATGCGCACGGTCGACGGGATCAGCCGCGGCTCGAAGCGCACGATCGCTTCGCGGATCTCGCGCTCGAGCTGCCCGACGTCGATGCTGCTGCCGCTGACCCCCGCCAGGTCCGGGCCCCCGTAGTTCAGCACCGACGTCTCCACGAACGGATAGGCCGACAGGTCCCGCACCGCCGCCAGCGGCCCGGTGTTCAGCAGCCACGCCAGGTCGCGCACCACCGCCGCACGCAGTTTGCGCAGCGACAGCACGCGCTGCTCGCGCGACTCCTGCCGCCGGTGCGGCTGATCGTCGGTCAGCCGATCCAGCAGCGACGGCTGGAGCCGGTCCATCGGCGTCAGCTCAGGCATCGGGCGCCTCCCGGTCGGCCGGCGCGGTCGCGGACGCCTGCTCGTCCACGTCCATCTCGATCGACCGCACCTCCAGAAAGGCGTGTTCGGCCGCATCCGTAACGAACATGCGCTGACCCAGCCCCACGTAAAGGCCTTCGCCCGCCTCGCGCCAGTCCGTCTTGCGCGCCAGGCGCAGCGCATCGTCGCCGGCCTCGGCGGTGCCGGCGTACCGCGTGGGGATGAACCCCACCGCCTCGCCGCCGTTGGTCCAACGCAATTGCGCCGCCATCCAGACCACGTCGCGCAGGTCCCTCGGCGCCTCGAGGCTCAGCGACGCGATCCGCTGCCACGGCGCCCAGTAGTACCGCCCTTCCAGGATCACCTCCAGCACCGGGCCCAGCCGATCGTCCCCGTCGGCCAACCACGCGAACGGCTGGCCGTTGATCCGACCGCCGATCGCCGGCGCCGCGGCCAGCGCCTGCTCGCGCAGCGCCCGGGCCTGGTCCACCCGCCCCGCGCCCAGCGCGGCGTTGGCCTGCACCAGCGCCCCGACCCACGGCTCGG
>SKPT01000634.1 GCA_007119405.1 Phycisphaeraceae bacterium | reverse complement strand
TGCCCTTGTAAAGCAGCCACTTGCCCGGCTCGGCCTCGACCTCGACCTCCACCGGCGGCGGGCTGAACTGCGTGCACGAGAGAAACTTGCCGTTGCGACCCAGCCGATACTCCGTCGCCGAACCACAACGCGGGCACTTGAACGGCGCGGGCTCCGCGGTCGCCTTGGCGTGCTGCAAGTGCTCGTGCGCCTGCTCCAGCGCTTCGCGGAACGGGCCGTAAAATTCGCGCAGCATCTTGCGCCAGTCGTGCTTCTCGTCCTCGATCTGGTCGAGCTCCGCCTCCATCTCGCGCGTGTAGGCGACCTCCATCACCTCGGGGAACGCCTCGACGAGCATGTCCGTGACCACCTTGCCCAGGTCGGTGGCCATCAGCCGCGGGTCGCGCGGGCCCACGGGCACGACGTACTCGCGGTCCTGGATCGTGCCGATGATCGACGCGTAAGTCGACGGCCGACCAATCCCCTCGGTCTCGAGCTTCTTGATCAGCGACGCCTCGGTGTAGCGCGGCGGCGGGCTGGTGAAGCGCTGGGCCGGGGCGATGTCCATCGCGGCCAGCGGCTGGTTTTCGTCCAGCGACGGCAGCACCAGCTCGTCGTCCGTCGGCACGCCCATGACCTTCAGATGGCCGTCGAACGCCAGCGTCCGGCCGCTTGCGCGGAAGCGCGCGATCGGGTCGCCGCCCGCGTCGCCGGCGGCGATCGTCACCGTCGTCGCGTCCCACTGGGCCGGGTTCATCTGGCACGCCACGAAGCGCCGCCAGATGAGGTCATAGAGCTTGTACTGCTCGTCGCTGAGCGCGTGACGCGCCTCGCGCGGCGTGATCGTCACATCAGTCGGGCGGATCGCCTCGTGCGCCTCCTGCGCCTGGCGGTTGCTCGAGCTGTAGGAGCGGGCCTTCTCCGGCAGGTAGGCGTCGCCGAACTCGTCGCCGATGTAGCGGCGCACCGCGCCCAGCGCGTCGCCGGACAGGTGCGTCGAGTCCGTGCGCATGTAGGTGATCAGCCCGGTCGCGCCGCGCGACCCGCCCAGATCCACACCCTCGTAGAGCTGCTGGGCGATGCGCATCGTCCGCGTCGCGGGGAAGCTCAGGCGGTTGCTCGCCTGCTGCTGCAACGTGCTGGTGATGAACGGCGGGGCCGGGTTGGACTTGCTGCGCCTGGTCTCGATCGACTCGACGCGGTTGGCGGGCTTTTCATGGTCGACCTCGCCCTCGACGCGCCGCCCCCACCGCGCCGGGCCCCGGCCGTCGGGGTTCTCCTCCGTCTCGACGCGCGTCTTGGTAAGCCCGCACCCCTCGGCGGCGCGCTGCACCAGCGGCGTCAGGTCATGCGCCGACGCGTCGGCGAAGACCTCGGCCGCCTTCTTGAGCCGCTCGCGAATGCGCTCGGGCGTGATCTCGTCCAGCTTGCCCACCACGCGGTCGGCCTCGACCCTGGGCTCGAACTTCTCGCCCGCGAACTCCACCAGCTCCCCGCGCACCAGCCCGCGCTCGGTCAGCCAGGCGTTCTGCGCCTTGCGCGTCGGCGGGTTGCCCTTGTCGTCGCGCTCGGCCATGAAGTCGCGCCACTGCGGCGCGAGCGTCGCGGCGGCGTCGCGATCCAGCGCGAAGTAGCCGGTGATCGACCACTGCTCGTCGGGGACGAACCCCTCGATCTCGCGCTCGCGCTCGACGACGAGGCGCGTGGCGACGGACTGGACGCGCCCGGCGCTGAGCCCGCCGGCGACCTTCTTCCACAAGAGTGGCGAGACCTGGTAGCCGACGATCCGGTCCAGGATGCGTCGGGCCTGCTGGGCGTTGACCTTGGCCTCGTCGATGCGGTGCGGGTGCTCGAACGCCCGCTGGATCTCGCCGCGGGTGATCGCGTTGAACACCACGCGCTTGGCGTTGTCCACGTCGATGCCCAACGCCTCCGCAAGGTGCCAGGCGATCGCCTCGCCCTCGCGGTCAAGGTCGGTGGCGAACCAGACGTCCTCGGCCTTGTTGGCGGCGCGCTTCAGTTCCGTGACGGTCTTGTTCTTGCCCTGCATGACCTCGTAGGTGGGTTCGAAGTCATTGTCCAGGTCCACCCCCGGCACCGGCTGCTTTTCGCCCTTGGGGCTCTTGCTGGGCAGGTCGCGCACGTGCCCGACGCTGGCCATGACCTGGTAGTCGGGCCCGAGGTAGCGGTTGATGGTCCGCGCCTTGGTCGGGCTCTCGACGATGACCAGGTGCTTGCCGGCAGCGGACGCGGAGGCCCGGCCGTTGCCGCTGGAGCGTCGCGATGTCTTCTTCTTGGCCATATGCTGCTGCTGTGTATCGGCCGCTGAGCCGGCCCTCGCCACAGTTGGCCCCGCGGAGGCGGACGGAGGCGGGGGGGCGGCGGCGGAGCATCGTAGCCCCGGCCGGCGCGGCGTCAAAACGCGTGCCAGGGCCCCACCCCCGGCCCATCAAGCGGCGTCCAGGACGTAAATATCTATATTCACTTGTCTTATGGCATTATCCCGCCTTCGTCGCCCCGGACCCGCTCCGCGTACATACATACGGGCCGTGATCCGGGTTCAGATTTTCCCGCCCCCCGCCCCCTCCGGGCCGGCCGGCCGTTGACCGCCTCACCCGCTGTGCACCACCCGCACCGCCTCGTCGGCCCAGCGCTCGACGTCCGCGTCGCCCGCGTCGATCCACTCCACACCCGCAAACCGCTTCAGCCACGTCCGCTGCTGCTTGGCAAAGCGTCGGGTCAGCACCTTGGTCCGCTCCATCGCCTCGGCCAGGCTCATGCGCCCGGCCAGGGCCGCGAGCACCTGCTTGTAGCCCAGCGCCTCGCGGGCCTGCGGGCCCAGAAGGCCGGCCGCGTCCAGCCGAGCCACCTCGGCCGGCAGCGACTCGACCCCCGCCTGAGCCGGCTCGAACATCGCCTTGACCCGGGCGTTGATCCGCCGGTTGACCGCCTCCACCGGCCAGCGCAGGCCGATGAGCAGGGCATCGTGGCGGTAGCCCTTCGGCCGGCCGCCATGCTCGGCCCACTGCCGCTGCCGCCGGCTGATCGGCTCGCCCGTCAGCTCATGCACCTCCAGCGCCCGCACCAGCCGCTTGCGGTCGCGGCGGTGGATCCGGTCGGCCGCCTCCGGGTCGACCCGGGCCAGGCGATCGTGCAGCTCATCCAGATCCAGCTCGGCCAGCCGGCGGCGCAGCTCCGGGTCGCGCCCCGGGCCCTGGATCATCCCCTCCAGCAGCAGCTTCAGATAGAGATTGGTCCCGCCCACGACGATCGGCCGCCGGCCGGCCCCGCGCAGCCGCTCGATCAACGCGTCGGCCCGGGCCAGCCAGTCCGCAGCGGTGAACGGCTCGGTCGGCTCGACGATGTCGATCAGGTGGTGCACGGCCCGGGCCCGCAGCCCCGGCCCGGGCTTGGCGGTGCCGGCGTCGAGACGGCGGTAGACCTGCATCGAGTCGGCGCTGATCACCTCGCCGCCCAGCCGCTCGGCCAGCGCCACCGCCAGCTCGCTCTTGCCCCCAGCGGTCGGCCCGAGGATCGCAATGGGGCGCAGCGCGGTCATGGCGGGCATTCTATTGATCCTTGAATGGTTGCATTAACCCCAAGTCGTGGGGTGCCACGGCTTGTCCCGGAGGGCAAGCCGTGCACTTGCCGACGATCGCACGGCTTGCCGCTTCGCGGTCAAGCCGTGGCACCCTGAGTACGACCCATCCGGGCAAAGTCAACCATTCCAGGGTCAATAGGAGCCCGTGGCGGAGTCCCCTTGGGCGAGGCAGGGGCGGTGGAAGCGGGCCGATCAAGCAGATGGAACACGAGCACGCATTGAGTGGGTCGAATCCGGCGGGCCGCGCATTGCAGGCGAAGGTGAGCCGATGGCGTGCGCTGCAGGATCGAGTTTCCGCTCTGGGAAGAGACCTTATCCGCCGCGTCGCCAAAGCAGGAGGAGGCCGCCGAGGCCCAGCAGCGCCAGCGAGCCCGGCTCGGGCACGCTCTGCAAACCACCGCTGACGAGCAACTGCACGAACGGCGCCACGTCACCGGTGTCGAACACACCATCGCCGTTGATATCGCCCGCCACAATCATCGTCGCCTCGTCGACGCCATACTGGGCCAGGTATGTCGCCGGGTCCGTCAAGGCGAGCACGAACGGCGCGACGTCGCCCGTGTCCACCACGCCGTCGAGATTCATGTCGCCCCGCAGCATGGCGAGGCTCACCGCGATGGAGCCGTCGACGTAGAGCTGGTCGAGGTTCCAACCCAGGTGATCGGGCAGCGCGGGCAGGTGGATGGCGTCGAAGGCGCCGTCAAGCGAGCCGAAGCTCAGCAGGTCGAAGCTGTGGCCCGGACCGGGGAGGAAGGGGTCGATGAGGCTCAGCTGGAGCGTGCCGGCGAGGCCCAGGTGCCCGGCGACGTTGAGCTGGTCGTGGCCGGGGCCGGGCGCTGTGCCGGCGAGCTTGAGGATCAGCGAGGCGGTCGGGCCGAGCAGGACGTTGCCGTCGAAGCTGATGGCGGCGGTGGAGTTGCCGGGGCTGAGCGTGCCTTCAAAGTGGTGGGTGCCGGTGCCGGTGAACGCGCCCGAGCCGGTGACATCGCCGAACCAGACGGCGGCGGCGTCGGCGGCGAGGCGGACCTCCCCGTCGTTGCGCACGTGGTCGTAGAAGCTGGCGCGGGCGTCGCCGGAGAGGACGATCTCGGCCTGGTTGAAGATGGTGCCGAAGATGTCGTTGTCGCCGAAGGGCATGGCCAGGGTGCCCACGCGGTTGATGAGCCCGGCGGTGGGGCCGAAGGTGCTGATGGGGACGATGGGCACGCGCAGGGTGGCGTCGCGGAGGTAGATCTCGCCGGGCACGTCGGGGGTAAAGAACGTCACCTGCCCGTTGTTGATGGTGCCGGTGGCCTCAAGCTCGGCGCCCTGGCGGACGTCGATGCGGCTGCGGTTGGCGATGGTGCCGTCGACGAGCAGGCGTTGGCCGGCGGTGACGCGGATCTCGCCCAGGGCCAGGTCGTTGACGGTGTCGCGGTGGTTGGTGATATCGGTGTTGAGTCGGCCGCCGCCGGTGATGATGCCGTGGCTGGTGAGGGTGGGGGCGGTGAACAGGGCGTCGCGGCGGACGGTGAGTCGGCCGTCGGTCGCGATGGTGGCGGTGGCGTCGGCGTGCAGCGTCTGATTGGCGCCGAGGACGACGTCGTCGCCGAGCTGGCCTTGGGCGGTGATGCTCAGCGTCGCGTCGGTCAGGCGCAGCGTGCCGGTCTGGAAATCGATCAGGTGAGCACCGTCGAGGTCGCCGGCGTGCAAGGCGCCGCCGAGCAGGCTCAGGGGCGTGATGAGCGTGGCGGTGCCTTCGACGGCCAGCGTCTTGCCACCGGTGATCTGCCCGCCGGGGAACCAGTCGTGGACGACGGGGCCGAGGCCGATCTGTCGATCACCGGCGAGCTGGATGGTGCCGGCGAGGTAGTTGAGCTGGGCGTCGGGCTCGCGGTCGTAGTTATTGAAACGGAGTGTGCCGCCGTGGAGATTGATGGTGGCCTGGTCCCAGAGCTTGAGCGTGCCCTGGACGTCGACGAGGCCGCCGGGACCGACGTTGAGCGTGGCGTGGCCGCCGCCGGCGACGGCGTCGCCGCCGACGAACAGGTTTTGCGTGGTGGTCCATGTCGAGCCGGCGCCGGCGAGGGTGACCGAGCCTTGCGCGACCGGCGTGCGGGCGATGTAGCCGTCGAAATCGGAGACGCTGGCACCGTCGTCGATGCTGAGTGTGCCGTCGCCTTCGCTGCCGACGACGAGTGCGCCGTGCAGTTCCCAACTCGAATCGGCGCCTGTGACGGCGACGAATCCCTGCGCTCCCAGGCTGGAGGCGATGGTCGCATGGCCAGCGAGCACGGATCCCCCGTCGGCGATGGTCAGCGTGCCGTGGGTGAACGTGCCCCAGCCGCCGACCAGAAGCTCTGCCCCGACCGACCAGCTCGATGCTTCGCCCGTGACGGTGACCGAGCCCTGGACCGTGCTCTCGACGCCCAGGTGGCCGGATGTGCTGGTGACGGTGCCGCCGTTGGCGATCGTCAAGGTGCCTGCGCCCGCATAGCCCACCATGAGCGGTTGGGCGATCGTCCAGCTCGCGCCTGACCCGGAAACGGCCACGGCGCCCTCCATGCCGGGGTTGCTGGCGATCAGGGCCGCGCCGCTCGACACGCTGCCATCGCCGGAGACGGTGAGCGTCGCGGCGCTGTTGTGGGCGATACGCAGCGTGGTGCCCGCGGCGACGAGCGCGCCGTCGACCGACAGATCGGTGTCGACGGTGGTGAGGCCTTCAATGTGCAGTTCCTTGCCCGCGTCGATGCTGGGCGAGGCGCCGTAGAGCTCGGCGATGGTCGCGTCGGTGCCGATGGTGCGCTCGCCGGCGAGCTGGACGGTGCCGGCGGTGTAGTTGAACTGGCCGCCCGAGGCGCGCTCGTAGCCATCGAAGCGCAGCGTTCCGCCATCGAGGTTGACGCTGCCGGCGTCCCAGATGTGCAGCAGGTCCTGGACGTGCACGGTGGCGCCAGCCTGGACGTTGAGCGTGCCGCTGCCGCCGACGGCGCTCTCGCGCCCGCCGACGTACAGCGAGCCGGTGTTGGTCCATGTCGAGTCGTCGCCGGTGACCGTGACGACGCCTCGCGAGCCGGCGTCGAATCGGCCGAGGTAGCCGCCGTCGCTGGTGACCTGTCCGCCGCCGGTGATCAGCAGCGAGCCGTGGTTGGTCTGCTGGTTGCCCACAGCCAGGAACTCGCTCATGTGCCAGGCGGAGCCGTCGCCGGAGACGGTGACGGCTCCAGTGGCGCTGGCGAAGCGTCCGAGGTATCCGCGTGTGCTGGTGACCTGCCCGGCGTTGTCGATGAGCATCTCGCCGTCGCCGAGGCGACCGACGTAGATCTGCCCGCTGTTGTTCCACTGGGCGTGAGGGCCGACGACGGTGAGTTGGCCGAAGCCGCTGGCCTCGTGGCCGAGGTGGGCGGTGCCGACGGAGTTGGCGTGCGAGCCGGCGAGGATGTGAAGCTCGCCCCAGCCGGCGTCACCGACGCGCAGCGAGCCGGTCAGTTCGAGCGTGGCCAGGTCGTCGAGGCGCAGCACGCCGTGGCTCTTGTCCTGATCGCCAAGGACGGCGTCGACGCCGGCGAGCGTGCCGACGAGGGCGCGCAACTGGGCGTTGTCACCGTCAAGCTCACCCACGACGATCGACCGGATGGCGGCGGTGAGCGTGTAGGTGTGCTCGGCCGGGCCCTTGAACAGCTCGAAGCTCACGTCACCGTCGCGCACGAGCAGGCGCAGGTTCTGCGGATCGTGGGTGAACAGCACGTCGTAGCTCTGCTCCAGGTCGAACAGCGCCACGTCCGCGGCGTCGGGAATGCCCGCGGGCGACCAGTTGCCCGCTTTCTGGAACAGGTCGTCGATCTGCCCGGTCCAGGTGTGGACGCCGTCGTGGTCGGCGTGGACGGTTACAGCCAGGACCATCGCGCCGACAAGCGCGAAGCCTTTCATGATGTCGTGATCGAGCATCGGACACCTCCTGCCGCGGTAGGGGAACCGGAGCACGAAGCGATGAACGTGTTGCGAGCGAACCCTGGCTGTCGCGGAATCGAGGCCCAACCAGCGCAAAGCCTTCGCGCGGAGCCGAGGGCGGGGCATCGTTCTCCTGATGGGGAGGTGCCTGAAGTGGGTCCGGACGAAAGCACGAACGGGGCGAGTCCGTACCCCCAAAGAGCCAAGATACCCCCCCGCCGCCGGCCAAGTCAAGCCATTTGTCGATGATGCCCGGCCGTTCCCGGGACAATTCGCGCGCAGCCGTCGCTCGCCCCGTAACAAGTCGCCCGGGATGGCCAACGCACCCGCGACGACCAACGCTTTGCTCGAATCAACATGAGCCCGCCGCCGAAACCCAGCAGAGCCAGGCTGACAGGCTCGGCGTCGGCGTCTTGTGTGGCCGTGCTTGCCTGCTGGCCGACGAGCAACCGCGCGAACGGCGCCACGTTGCCGGTGACACACATGCGGCGGCATTGATGTCGCCGCGGGCAACCGTCGTGGCCTGCTCAACGTCGAACCGGCCCGGGTCGCTGGCCGGGTCGGTCAGTGCCGAAACGAAGGGCGCGACGTCCGCCGTGTCGACGACACCATCGCGATTCATGTCGCCGAGCAACAGTCAGCCGTCAACGATCCTGACCACGAATGCGTCGCCGCCACCGTGTTGAAGTTCGTGTCGTACCCGCCGCCGACCCAGCCGGCGGGGTTGGTCTCACCGGTGACAGCCTCAGCGGGCGGCACCATGCCAACGCGGTGCAGGACGAGCTGTTCGAGCGTGCCGTGACCCAGCCGGCGAACGAGGACGGGCCCAACCGGCCACGGTCGACGACGAAGGCGATGCGCAGCGCCAGGCGCAGCGGAGGGCGCCGGATGAAGCCGGAAATGGCCGGAACACGGCGCGGGGCGAAAAAACGGTGTGTAGTGTAAGTTCCGAAGATTTCCGGGATTGTCCGGATTCTTCTAACTTCTTCACTGACAAGGAGAAGGGTGAGCGACGGGATTCGAACCCGCGACCCCCAGGACCACAAGCCGAAAAAGGGCTCGTGGCCGGCTTACCCTCGTGGCCGTAACCTGCTGGAAAATCAAGATACTGGAGCGCGGCGAGCGCCGAAAGAGTTGCGCTCGATTTCGCCCGATTTCGGCCCAAAACGTATCACGTGATACGCCTCGCCAGCACGAGCGCGAGCTGCCCGGCCTGGTGGCGTAATGCCGGGTGGCCCATCACGTCGCCGATCTTGCCCGGGTGCAGGCCCAGCGCCTCGGCGGTGTCCGCGAGCTCGGCCGCCAGCGCCATCGCCGCGGGATCCTGCATGATGATCCGCATGAAGCTGGGCGATTGCCCGGCGTGGTCGGGCCTCGGCGGGGT
>SKPT01000582.1 GCA_007119405.1 Phycisphaeraceae bacterium | reverse complement strand
GCGCTGCAGCAGCAGCCGGGCCAGGCACGCCATCGCCACCTGCGCCCAGCGCAGCTTCGAGATCGTGGACATGCCAAAGGCCATCGATCCCGACGCGTCCAACACCAGCGTCGCGGCGAGGTTCGTCTGCTCCTCGAACTGGCGGATGTAGTAGCGGTCGCTCCGGGCATAGGCGTGCCAGTCGATCAGCCGTGTCTCGTCGCCCGGTGAGTAGGCGCGGTGCTCGGCGAACTCGACGCTCGAGCCCTTCAATGGCGAGCGGTGCTGCCCGGCCAGCAGCCCTTCGACGATGCGCGTCGCGACCACGTCCAGCGGGCCGATGGCCTGCATCACCTCCGGATCGAGCAGACTCGCGCCCCCGCGGGCAGGCTCGGCCATGACATCCGCTCCCACGGAACAACTCCACCCACCCTACAGGGCGCGGAGCAGGTTCCGGATGACCTCGTCCGAGCTCCGGCCCGCGGCCTGGGCGTTGAACGTCAGAATCACCCGATGTCGCAGCACCGGCAGCGCCGCGCGGGCCACGTCCTCCAGCGTGGCGTGGAACCGGCCCCGGATCACCGCCCGCGCCTTCGCCGCCAGCAGCAGATTGATGCTCGCCCGCGGCCCGGCCCCCCACGCCACCATCTCGCGCACGTAACCGGCCGCCGGATGCGGCGGATCCACCTGGCTGGGCCGGGTCAACTGCGCCAGGGCGATGGCCTTCTCGTACACCTGCTCGCTGACCGGAATCCGCCGCACCACCGCCTGCATCCGCTGCAACGCCTGGCCGTCAATGACCTTCGCCGGCTCGAACCGGTAGCTGGTGGTCGCCCGCTTGGCGATGGCGATCTCGTCCGCGGCGGTGGGATAGCCGACCTTGATCTTGAACAGAAACCGGTCCAGTTGGGCCTCGGGCAGCGGGTAGGTGCCTTCCTGCTCGATCGGGTTCTGCGTCGCGAGCACGAAAAACGGCTCGGGCAGCTCGTGGGTCTGCCCCGCGACCGTGAGCTGCCGCTCCTGCATCGCCTCGAGCAGCGCCGCCTGCGTCTTGGGCGGTGTGCGGTTGATCTCGTCTGCCAGGATCAGGTTCGCGAACAGCGGCCCCGGCGTAAAGCGAAACACGCGCTCGCCCGTGCTCCGGTCCTCCTGAAGCACCTCCGTGCCCGTGATGTCCGCGGGCATCAGATCCGGCGTGAACTGGATCCGGTGCAGCGACAGGTCCATCACCTTGCCCAGCGTCGCGATCAGCATCGTCTTCGCCAGGCCCGGCACCCCCTCGAACATGCAGTGGCCCCGGCAGAGCATCGCGATGAACAACTGCTCGATCGCCTCATCCAGCCCGACGATGACCCCGGCCAACTGCTGCCGCGCCGCCTCGTACTGCGCGTGCAGCCGCTCGATCACCCGCACCTCGTCCTCGCTCACCTCCGCACCCAGCCCGGCCTGTGAATCGGTGATACCCAACGGCGGGCACTCCCTGGGTTGTCTCGCGTTGTGGTCGGACCCCGGCGGCGTCGATGCGCACAACGAAGCGACGGCAACACGGCCCATCGTGACGATGGAGCCAGGCTGCATGGGCCCTGATTGTCCAGTCGCCGGCCACCCGCTGTCAACGCTGAACATGAAAAAAGACAACGGCCGGCGGCCCGCATTAGCCTCAAGTCGCTTTCGACCAACAGCTTAGCACAAGGTGACCCCGGACATGACCCACGCACACAGCACCCTGCCCGGATGCTGTGTCACCCATCTCACACACGTGCTGACAGCGCCTGACCGGATCAATGCCCTCCGCCTCGAGGCGAGGGCTTGTTGTCGGGCGCTCTCACTCCGTCCGCCCGCGCTTCACCGCCTCACGCGGAGCGAACGGCTCCTCGAGGCCGTGACGCAGGAAGCACTCGACCGTCACGTAGAAAATCTCCAGGATCTCCTCGAAGCGGTAATCCTCGATCGTCGGGTGCTCGAACGTCACCGCCAGCCCGCCGCTGATCTGCGCCACGGCCGTATTGACCCCGATCGCCCCGCGGCCGGTCGGGTCCATCACCGGCGCCGGGCGCAGGCCCGCGGCGTCGAGATCGTCGGCGATGCGCTGCAGGTAGCTGGCCGTCCGCGCCGCGTGCAACGGATAGCAGCACAGGCTCGGCGGAAGCGCGCGTGGCGGCATGCCGTGCGAGTGCATGTTGATCAACAGGTCCGTCTGCTCCTCGTGGATCAGCCGATACAGCCCGCGGGCCTCGTCGGTGAACACCAGCCCCGGGCACGAGTCGTGCTGGATATTGAACCCCGCGGCGTTGGGGTAGCCGCCCGGGTGGCTGACCTCGTCCAGCGGCAGCGGGTGATACTGCTTGCACGACGGGTAGCCGATCAGCGAGCCGTCGCGCCAGGAGCCTTGGCTGGCGCGGCGGAAGTCGTCCTGCGACGCGCCGCGCAGGTGGTCCGGGCTGACGTGCCGGCCGTCGGGGTTCAGGCACGGCACGATCAGCAGGCGGTAGTGGCCGACCAGCTCGACCATGTCCGGCCGCTCCACGCCGCGCAGGTCCTTGCCCGTCTCGAGCAGCGAGATGAGGTTGACCGCGCCGGCGACGGCCTCGGGCTCGGCGCCGTGCATGCCGCACAGCAGGACGATGCTCTGGGGCTGGTCGCGCGTCTTGTAGGCCGTCAGCTCCCGCGACGCCGACGCCGAGGCCCACGTGGCGGTGCCCGGCTGCGGCGCGTCGTGGCCGTACGCCACCGCGTGCACGGCGTAGCCCAGCGGGCTGGTGGCGATCTGGCGGGCCTGGCCGCGCTTCGCCGAGGCGACGATCTTCTCGACCTCGTCGACGCGGACCTGCCACCAGTCCGGACGCTCCACGAGGCCGGCGATCTCGTAGCGGACATAGCTGCGGGCCGTGGCGGCGGTGGCGGTGCTGGTCATGGCGAGGGGCTCCTTGCGCGTGGATCAAGCCGCTCGCGGCTTCGCGAAGCGGCGCGACAGGCAACGAGTGTAGCCGAAGCGGCCGGGGCGGTACCAGATCCCGACACGTTCCCTAACGCCGCCTGCCGCCCTCGCTTATAATGCCGGCCATGCCCGACTCCCCCGACAAGCAGGACATGCTCGCCCGCGAAACCTGGCGGCTGTTTCGCATCCTCAGCGAGTTCGTCGACGGCTTCGAGGTCATGACCGAGGTCGGCCCGGCGGTCAGCGTCTTCGGCTCGGCGCGCACGCCCGAAAGCCACCCCGCCTACGCCCAGGCCAGCCAGTGCGCCCGCCTGCTTGTCGAGCAGAACTTCGCCGTGATCACCGGCGGGGGCCCGGGCATCATGGAGGCCGCCAACCGCGGCGCCGCCGAGGCCGGCGGAAAAAGCGTCGGGCTCAACATCGCCCTGCCCATGGAGCAGAAACCCAACACCTGGCAGAACCACAACCTCAGCTTCCGCTACTTCTTCGTCCGCAAGGTCATGTTCGTCAAGTACGCCTGCGGGTTCATCTGCCTGCCCGGCGGCTTCGGCACCATGGACGAGTTCTTCGAGTCGCTGACCCTCATCCAGACCCTCAAGGTCGACCCCTTCCCCATCGTCTGCGTCGGCCACGACTTCTGGGACGGCCTCATCGACTGGATGCGCGACACGCTCGTCGAGCGCTACGAGAGCATCGACGCCAAGGACATGGACCTGTTCATGGTCACCGACGACGTCGCCGAGGCGGTCAACCACGTCACCGACCGCTTCGACCCGCTGCGCTGGCATCAGCGCACCCACCCGCGCGTCCCCGCGGACCTGCTCAGCCGCACCGCCGAGGGCACCCGCGCCGGCATCGACCCCTACACCCAGGCCTGGCCCGGCGGGCAGGCGCAGCCGTGAGCTTCTCCTTCCAGGGTGGGTTGGGCGAAGCGCCGCGGCGCGTCAGAAACCGCAAGTGCATGTCAAGCGAGTAGTGGGTGTGGTGTGCGCTGATCGGGGTGCCCCTGGCGGATTTCTCACGCAGGCAGGTGGAAGCGGTATTCGGGGGTGCCACACAGCACCCTCCGGGATGCTGTGTGGCATCCATGTTCACGACGAACGCACCCATGTTCACGACGAACACGCCCGGTGGTGCGGTGCTTGACGAGATATCCTCTCCTGGCGGCCAAGCCGGCAGGGGCACCCCGATCGGTGACCGCCGCACACGCCGGGCCTGATGGGGTTCTGAGCAACCGCGAAGCGGCGAAGCAGGCGAAGGGCGCGACGCCGACCTGTCTGGTTGAAACCCCTGTATTTTCTCTATCTTCGCAACTCTGCGCTGCCTCCGGGATTCACCGGTGTTCGGGTATCCGAACCTTCTTTGAGATGCATCGTTTGTCCCGGTTTTTTTCAACTCGTCCTTGGGCCCGGCGCATTGCTGTGCTACATTGATTCCCAGCGTTCCGGAGCGGGCGCGGCCGGCATCGTCCGCCCCGCGCGCGAGGTGAGAGGGAGCCAACGCCCTTTCCAAGTCGATCTTCGAAAACTTGGCGCCGAACCGTCTCCGCCAGGGCACCGCATGTGTCAGGGATAGTCGTCACCGGCCTGTAAGGGCTGGCCGGCGATGGCGCACCTGCACCGCGCCGGGCACGACGGTTCGCGCCGCCGGTCACCCAAGGGAGCGGTCATGTTCCAGGTTTCGACGCCCAAGCGGCCCTACGCCCGTCACCTGATCCCCGCGCTGGCGGGCCTCGTCGCCCTGAGCGTCGCGGCCTCAGCGTCGGCGGTGACGTTCGAGTTCCACTTCGACGAGGAAGAGGGCCAGTGGACCCAGGACCAGCGCGACGCCTTCGCCTTCGCCGGCGACATGTGGAGCCAGATGCTCGCGCCCACCGGCGAGGACATCGTCCTCGAGTCCAACGTCATCTGGGACCCGGACCACGGCACCGCCTACGCCCGCGCCTCGACCAACTATTACAGCGACGAGGACGTCTGGCGCGCCCGCGGCGTGCACGGCTACAACAACGCCAGCGACCAGTCCATCGGCACGATCGGCTTCTCCACGCAACGGGACTGGTACACCGGCCTGGACGCCGAGCCGCCCGACCGCTGGGACATGGTCACCGTTGCCATGCACGAGATCGGCCACCTCATGGGCATGATCAGCGGCTACCGCGGCTGGCAGGAGTGGGGCTTCGCCGGCGGCGACGACATCGTCCGCCTGCGCCACTGGGACCTGTTCATGGTCGACGACTTCGGCAACACGCCCGAGCCCGGCGATGACAACGACTTCGTCGTCGACGACCCCATCTGGTTCACCGGCGACAATGCCCAGGCATTCCACGGCGGGCCCGTCCAGGTCTTCGCCCCCGATCCCGACCCCGACGAAGGCAACCCCGCCAACCTCGCCCACCCCAACGAGGAGGGCGGACTCATGACCTACGGCGGGCGGTCCCGGTCGCAGCATGGCCTGTTCGACTACGAAGTGGGCATGTTCATGGACCTAGGCCTGAGCTTCGAGTACCCCGAGTGGATGCACCTGAGCCTGCAATGGAGCGGCTCGTCACCTCACGACGTCTGGCATAACGGCGCCAACTGGGACTGGGGCCTGCCCCCGCGCGAGGACACCAAAATCTCCTTCCACATGCCCGAGGCCGACGACGAATACGAGATGCCCGTCGTCAAGGACACCACCGTCGACACCCTCTGGATGGGCGGCTCACCCGAAGCTCAGGCTCGACTCATCGTCGACGACGAACTGAGCTTCACCACCGGCGACGTCTTCCTCGGCGGCGAACCGACCTCCAACGCCTTCCTCCGCGTCGGCTACCAGACCACCTTCAGCCCCGGCGAGGTCCGCGTCGGGTTCTCCGGCGAGGCGGAGCTGGAGCTGCGCGGCCAGGCGTCCAACGACCTGCTCGTGATCGGCTCCCAGGAAGACGGCGACGGCCGCGTCTACATCCACGCCGGCCACCCCCACGAGCCCACCGCCACCTGGCACGTCGACGGCCTGCTGCTGGTCGGCCACGAGGGCAGCGGCGAGCTCGAGCTCGGCCGCGACTCCTACCTCCAGGCCCAGCGCCTGCTCATCGCCCGCGAGCCGGGCTCACAAGGCTCCGTCATCGTCGACGGCACCTGGCAGCCTGGCCCCGCGAAGCTGCACATCGACCAGCACGTCGTCGTCGGCGGCGACACCAGCGGCCCCGGCGGCCACGCCCAGTTGATCGTCGACCGCGACAGCGAGCTCGTCGCCGGTGACGCCATCACCGTTCACGACAACGCCTCGCTCACCGTCCGCGACGAGGACGCCGCCATCCGCGCCGCCAGCCTCACCGTCATCGGCGGCACCGCCAGGCAACGCGACGAATCCAGCATCCTCATCGACGGCGGCGACAGCTCCGGCTACGACCCCGACCCCGGCCTGCACGTCGGCCTGAGCACCACGCCCGCCACCATCGACATCCGCGACGCCGCCGAGCTCACCACCACCGACGCCCACATCGACGTCTGGGACAACAGCGAACTGAGCCTCGCACGCATCCGCGGCGAGCACACCCGCTGGAACAACGACCACCGCATCGACCTCGGCAGCATCGGCCGCGGCGACCTCCACATCCTCGACCGCGCCCGCGTCAACAGCCTGCTCGTGCGGCTCGGACACAGCGGCGGCTTCGGCCGCATCATCGTCGCCAGCCCCGGCGAGGGCGCCGGGCCCGACAGCGAGCCCTCCTACCTGCACAACGAAGATTCCATGCGCATCGGCGAGTACGGCGGCGGCGAAGTGCTCGTCCAGCACGGCGGAAAAGCCCACACCGGCTGGCTCCACGCCGGGCTCCAGGACGCCGGCTTCGGCAGCGTCACCGTCACCGGCTACGAGCTCGGCCACGACCGCAACCCCATCCCCTCCACACTCAACGTCGAAGAGGGCTTCCTCCTCGGCGTCAAGGGCGCCGGCGAGATTGACGTCGAACACGGCGCCCACATGCTCGCCAACCACGGCTACATCGCCTACCAGGGCGGCCACGGCAGCCTCGACGTGCGCGACCACAACTCCCGACTCGAGGTCGAAAACTTCCTCACCGTCGGCGCCCAGGGCCGGGGCAGCCTCACCATCGAAAACAACGCCCACGCCGACGTCGGCGGCGCCACCACCATCGGCAGCGACAACCACGGCGCCGGCATCCTCACCGTCGACAACGCCACGCTCCACACCGGCTCGCTCATCTTCCACCCCGGCTCCGTCGGGTCCTTCGAGTTCCCCAGCGGCGACATCTTCGTCGACGGCGGATCCCTCACCTTCCCCGGCAGCCATCTCGTACTCGACGGCGCCACCGACAACCCACCCTCCCTGCGCCTGATCAACGGCGCCGAGGGCCAGCTCGACCCCGGCCACGCGTTCATCAGCGGCGTCAACGGCGGCGGCAACCTTCACGTCGAGTCCGGCTCCACCTTCACCACCTACGGCGCCATCGTCAGCCAGAGCAGCTACCCCCAGAACCACGTCGTCGTCACCGACCCTCACAGTCATCTGCACAGCCTCGACCAGGTCCGCGTCGGCGCCGGCGGCGAGGGGGCCGTCACCGTCGCCAACGCCGGCAAAGCCACCGTCGACGCCGACCTGCTCGTCGCCCACGACCCCGACGCCGTCGGCTACCTCGTCGTCAGCGGCTTCCACGACGACGAAAACGCCGACACCCACGGCCTGCCCAGCTCGCTCAACGTCGCCGGCAGCGCCCGCGTCGGCTCGCGCGGCAACGGCATGTTCCAGGTCGACAACCGCGCGCTCGCCCAGATTGCCGGCGACATGCACCTCGGCGCCGAAGCCGGCGGACAGGGGCACCTGCTCATCGGCGAGTACCTCCAGGGCCAGCCCGGCGTCGGTGGCGGGCACGTCGAGATCGGTGGCAACCTCCACATCGCCTCCGACGCTCACAACCCGCCGCAGGACGTCGGCCAGGCGCAGGCCCTGGTCAGCGAAGGCGGCCACCTCGTCGTCGACGGCGCGACCTACCTCGGCCCCGAGGCGGCGCAAGGCGCGGCCGCCGTCCTCGGGCTCCAGGGCGGACGCGTGACCACCGGCTCGCTCTACGTCAGGCCCGACGGCGACCTCTTCCTCCAGGACGGCCAGCTCACGATCGACGGCGGCACCTTTGAGCACGCCCCCGCGCCCGACGACCTGCACGTCGAAGGCGCCACCAGCGACGACGAGCTCAAGCTCGTCATGCGAAACAACGCCGTCAGCTCAAACATCCAGCGCCTCGACGTCGGCCACCAGCACCACGGGGAACTGGAAGTGCGCACCGGCTCGACGCTGACCACCACCCGGGGCAACGTCGGCCGCGAGGAAGACGCCACGGGCGACGCGCTGGTCACCTTCAACGCCACCTGGAACGCCACCGACGGCCCCCTCAACGTCGGCTACCGGGGCCAGGGCCAGATGCGCGTCTCCACCGGCGGCAGCGTCAACGCCCAGTACACCCACCTGGGCTTCTACCAGAGCGCCCACGGCCAGGCCACGATCATCGGACAGGACGCCTCCTGGAATGTCGACTACGCCTTCAACGTCGGTTGGGCCGGCCACGGCGAGCTCGAAGTTCGCAACGGTGGCACGCTTCACTCCGACAGCGGACGCATCGCCGGGCACGAAGACGGCACCGGACACGCCGTCATCGCCGGCCCGAACTCCACCTGGTACGCCAACGACCTCGACGTCGGCGGAACCTCCACCGGCGCCGGCGGCGATGGCACCCTCACACTCGAAAACGGCGGACGCGTCGAAGTCGACGGCAGCTTCCGCATCTGGTACGACGGCAAGCTCGAAGGCGACGGCGTCGTCGTCGCACCCTTCTCCACCAACGCCGGCACCGTCAGCCCCGGCACCTCCACCGGCACCCTCGAGTTCCACGGCAGCTACATCAACGGCTCGCTGCTCGAAATCGACCTCGCCGCCAGCGACGACTACGACCGCATCAAAGTCGTCGACGGCGACGTCAACCTCGGCGGGACGCTCAGCGTCAGCCTTCTCGACGGCTTCATCCCCGGCCCCGGCGACGTCTTCGACATCGTCACCACCAACCAGCAACG
>SKPT01000114.1 GCA_007119405.1 Phycisphaeraceae bacterium | reverse complement strand
GCTCCAGCGTGATCGGCCGCTCGCCGAGATGCGCCATCACGTGCCGTTCGTACCGGGGCAGGTCGAATGCCTGCCGGGCCTGCTCGAGCAGCACCGGGTCCGGCTCGCCTGTGCCGACCAGTGCGTTGAGCACGGCGGCCAGCGAAGGAAGCGCGGCCTCATCCACCGGCTCGAGCACGAGCTCGTTCGACCGCGTCGCCACCGCCGCCTCCCGCCGCTGGGTTCGCTGGTGCCGATGGCGATTGCGCGATTCGGCCATGCGCTGGCGGAAGTAATCGGCGTCGAAGACCTTGCCGTCAAACAGAAACCGCGAGGGCACGTCCTGCCCGCAGCGCCGGCAGCGGTAGCGGCAGATGCGAAGGGCAAGACGGCCGTGGCAGGCGGGGCATCTCTGGAATTGAAGGGTCGGGTCCAGGTGTTTGCCGCATCGCCTGCACTGGCAACGCCCCTCACGGATCATCACCAGCGGCCCGCTGCAGGATGGACAGGCCAGGCCGGCCAGCGCCAGTTCGTAGAACAGCTGCCGGGCACGGCGCACGAGGCCTGTCACCGCGGCCAGCCACTGGTCAAGCTCCTCCATGAGTGTGATGTATTGCGGAAGCGGCATCAGTGCGCATCGTCGGGCCCGCTGGTCGACGCTGGCGTCTCCTCTCGTCGGCGCTGGTAGCGCGGCGTGAACCTGCGGCCGCAGTCCCTGCACTGGCGAAGCTGCCGCGTGCCCAGCGTGCGCGTCTCGCGATAGCCCTTGGCGATGGAGCGGATGCTGCCGCAGTGGATGCACTTGGGCGGTCGGCCGCGGGTCATCGGTGGATCACCATGGTGAGATGGCAGGCACCGCTCCTATATAAGCGTTGCTGAGCACGGCCCGGGGACGACACGCGACGCGGTCGATATCGCCGTTGACCTTGTCGCGTTGAATTCACCACAACCCTCTTGCGCGCTGGCGCTGATGGCGCTATGCTGACGAGTTGGATGTAGAACGTTCAACCGGACACCGAAAGGAGGTTCGACATGTCACTGGGTATCCGCAAGCTGATGGTCATCGGCCTCGTGCTGGCGATCGTGGGCATCGCCAACGTCATGGTCATCGCCGCCTGGCTGCAGGACACGGGCCTGATCGATCTGGCCCGCCACGTCCGCCGCGAGTTCCTCACCGGTACCGCGATCACGATCTTGCTGGCCCTGCTGATCCTGCTGGCAACGCCCGGCGGCAGCGAGGGCCGGGGCTGGCTCGGCCGGCGCTGCGACGTCTGCGGCCACCGCGGCCTCGGCGGGCGGTATTGCAGCGAGTGCGGCAGTCGGCGGTGATGGCTTCGATGGCTCATGTGCCCGGGCGGGCCGCCGAACAGGGTGCAGCGTCTCCACCACGGCTTCGACTGCCAGACCCGCCCCCGGTCGCCCTCGCCGCATGGTCGCCAAGGTTGAGTGACACCAACCATCGCGTTTCCCTTACGGCATCGCCAGCGGTGCCACCGTCGCCGCCGACGCCGCCCGCGCCTTCGACCGCTACCTCGGCATACTTGATGGCCGAGACGACCGGCCAGTGCAAGGCGGGCATGGACATCAACCACAAGGTCAGTGGGCGATCGAAGCGTGATCGGCAGGGCAAGCTTCGCGAGCATCGTCGGCGGCTGCGGCGTGTGATCCAGGATCTGATGTGCCTGGTGGCGAAGCTGACGCGCAGCGACCGGCGTTGGCGTTTGCACCTGAGCTTGCCGTGCGCGTGATCGTGCGTTGGCGGTGCGCTGTATGAGCGTTGGCTGGGGTGGTGGCCTGGGTGAGGCGTGTGCGTCATGTCGCCGACGGGTTGGGCCGAATGATCGACAACTTGCCCGTGCCTGGCCTGGGCGCGATGGCTGTGGCCGCAGCGGCGCCTGTCCGCGTCCGATCGCCCGTTCACGCCGGCGGCTCCGCGATGCCGGCGGGGCTCTTAGCGATACCCTCGACCTCTGTGTTCAGGTCGTGATCTGCCACCGAAGCCGACAACGGTTCCTGCACAGCCCTTTCTCTTTCAGTAGCGGCACCGCCGGCCACTGCATCAAACCCAAGTGTGAGTCCCGGCGAAATGTTAGCCGAGGCTCAAGGGCGTTCCATGCCCGTTAAAAGTTTTCGTCACATAGGATTAAGGCTTCTGAGATGCCCCAGGCGAGGTATTCCTGCGAGAGAGCAGGCGACGGTTTTGCAGTATACAGGATCGGATCTTATTCTCCTGTTCAATCTCAAAAACACACGCAGCGAGCGTTCTTGGCAGTAAATGGGGGCTTCACCGACGCTGGCGCCGGTGGGGGCGTACCTTCTCGTGCTCAATCAGCGACGGGCCGAACGCGCGCTCCGCCTTCAGGCGGGTCAGCCCCGCCGCGACGTCGAGCACGGGGAAATCAGGGGACGTAGACCACCTTCGCAATTAGATCACGTTGGTCAGGATTCGCCACAGGGCGCCCATATCCATCGGCCCCCCGCCGCGGGCGTGGCCCGCCTTCGTCATCCAGAGCTTGTTGCGCCAGCCAATGCGTTTGCCAGCCGCAGCCGACAGGCCGACTTTCCGGTGCACAAGGACTTGGACAGCTTCGACTTCACTGCCATGCCGTCGCTGAACAGGCAACAGGTGCTGGAACTGATCCGCGGCCAGTGGGTCGATCAGCATCACAACGTCCGCCTGGTCGGCAACAGCGGTATCCGCCCACTTCGGGCTCGCTTCCGTACCCGCTCCAGCCCCAGACACGAGTCGACGACAATGATTCGACGATTACGGCACGTCGATGGCCACTCTACCGAACATTACAACGCCCGATGCGACGCCCCAGCGACCGGCCCAACGCCCGGAGTCGAACTAACGCTTCGTGTTTGAAGACGCGGCCGACGATCGCCGTAGGCCGCGGTGTGGGAAGCGGACCCATTGAGCGGGATTCCAGGCCCGTGCGCGCGGGTGGCTGGCGACCGGGCAATGCGTGGTCACGGCAGTGGCGAAGATCACCGGCTGCTACCTGGCTTTCCGGGCGCCACCGCGAGGCGGCGTGGCTGCCGCGGGGGCAGCGAAGGGCCGCAGGCGGTACAGGTGACGCCGGCCCGGTTCTTGGGCGGATTCACATTCTGTTCGTGTTTCATCGGACGGGCTGGTCGGTTAGACTGGTGTGACAAGCCGCGTGGTCTTCGGACCCCAGCACGACGCCGGCCGCTCAGCCAGCATGTCTCCGGGCGTCGGCACACTGGAGGACGCGAGAAAGGCCAGCTCGGCCCCGCCGGATGGACCCGGCAGGGGTACGAGGGGCAGGTGTCGGTGGCCAAGGTGGGCCTGCTTCCGGCGTGCGCCGCACGCCGACGGCGATCACATCCGCGGCCCTGTCAGGGAGACGGCCATGTTCTCACAACAGTCCTATTGCCAGACGTTTACTCTCCACCATCCCGCCGCCGACGAGGTCTACCTCGCGTGCGACTGCCTTGGCTGGTTCCCGATGCGGACGACCGGCGAGGGGCACTGGCGCTTGAGCCTGGCGCTGCCGGGCGGCCACCACCACGTGCGCTACTACGTCCGGCAGGGTGTCACGACGCAGTTGTACACCCAGAAGGATGTGATCGTCGGCCGCCTGCTGACGCCACTTGTGGCCCACGAGCCCGATCGCGGGCTGGCCCCGGCGGAGCCAGCGGGCGATCGCGATGATGCCGTGCGATGGGAGTAGGTGCGGCAGGGCGCGGCGAGTTGCCCCGCGACGGCCGCAGGTGAGGGAAAGCCCGCAGCGCCCAGCCGTCGGAAAATCCTTGGAGGTGGGGCTGGCGTGTCGTACGATGGGGTTTCGTTCCGGAGGCGAACGCAGCCGGGCCGCAATTCCCGGCGGGAGGGGTGAAACCTACGAACGCCTCCGGTGCTTGGCCGACCACCTTCCCCGTGTCCCTGACGAGGGCGCACGAGCCAGCGTGGCCGGCCTTTTTCGTGGCTTGGGGGGCAAGTCAGGGTCGACAGTGAGGCCGATCTGCCGCTGAAGGGTCGAGTTCTATCCGCGCCGGCTGCCGCGGACCATGCGCTGGCCCTGCTCGATCAGGGCGTGGAGCCGGTCGCGCTCTTCGGCCACGCGTTCGCGACGCACCGACGGGCCCTGGCCGTATCCGCTGCCGAGGCGGGCGAGCCTGCGATCCCGTGCCTCGGCCTGCTGGCGCAGGCGTTCGAGGTGAGCGAGAAGGGCGTCCTTGTCCATCCGCTGCATGCGACGCAGGCTCGGCGACGGCTTGCCGAGGAAGGTCGGCTCGCGCGTGCTGCCCATGACTGGGGCTCCGTTGCGGTTGCGGTAACACGGTCGTGATACCGAGCCCCTCTCTTTGAACAGCACTCGTAGGCGGCCGCGCCGGTGGCTGGCCACGCGGTCACCGGATACGGGGCCGAGCGATAAATTCCTTACGTGGTGTTCCGGCCGGGAGGTTCAGCCGTGTACCGCCTTTGGCCCCCGTCAGCGGCCATCCGCATCCAGATGAAGACGGAATTGGCCGTCACGGTTCATCGTCCGGAGGATCCGCCGGGCCTCGGCCGCCTCCTCCCGGTCGACGTCACTGACGTCCAGTTCGTAGACGCGGCCCGTGGCGCAGCGGAGGTGGATGCGGCTGCCTTGCCATCGCAGTTCCTGGAGCATCGACGAGTACTCATCGCTATCGGCGAAGTCAGACTCGTCGTCGCTGACATGCACGCCCCGCTTGGCCGGTCACAACACGTGCTCCCACTTGACGTCGCGCATCAGCGTGAGGCTCCGCACATCGCCGGCGTCGCCCGTGACGATGGCGAAGGAGACGATCAGATCGTCGCCGACCTCGGTGTGGATGAACGCGACCGGGATGCTGCTCATCTTGACCCTCCGGCTGGTGTTGCTGACGGCCAGTTACCTTCCGGTTCAACGGTCTGGGTTGTCAACTGCTGCCGGCGGGGCTGTCGCGGACCTGTCGCGCCACCATTCTATCTCTCGCTGGCTGAGGCATTCTGGCGGTGCTGGGCAGGTGGGGATCCCGGGTCTCGCCCCTAAGCAACGAGCCCGACTGGCGCAAAGCGCCGTCGCTGCACCCCGTTCACGTCACGCCCACCCGTAGAATGCCCGCCATGCAGCGCCGCGTTGCCGAGTTGCCGCTGCACACCGGCCCCGCCCTGGCTGGTCCAGCGCATGCACCGCCTGGCCGGGGCTGTCACCATGGCCGCCGTGGACGAGCATGCCGGCCGAGATGCTCCGCCGCCTGGCCGAGCCGTGGTGGTCCCAAGTTTGCGGCTGTGCCCTGGGCCTCGACTGGCACCGCTTCGGGCTGACCACCGTACCCTGCGGGGCGATGAAGGAGGCGTACCGGCGGCTCGGCGACATTGCGGGCGGAAATGTCGTCGAGGCATGGTCGGCTCGGTGGACTCGACGTCACCGATGTGGGAGCTGTGCCGGGCGGCATCTTCCCAGCCAGAGGCGTCCTGGATGATGGCGTGCAGGTTGTGGAGCACGCAGTTGGCCAGCGCGATGGTGTGCCGAACGGGGGGGGCGACGCCGGCGAGGGCGATGCGAGCCGATCTTGAATTCGCGGATCAGGCAACCGTGAAGCGCACCGTCATCCGCGTCGCCAGCTCCGCCGGCGTGAATGTCACCCGTCGCAGCAGCCGGCCGTCGCGGCCCTGCTCGACCGACTCACTCAGGGCATGGACGGCGAAGGTTCCCGGGGTGTCGTCGGCGGCGCGGAGGGTGACGACGGCCTCGTCGTCGCCGGCACTGAGCCGGGCCGACCGCCCGTCGTCGCTGACGGTCACGTCGTCGAACGTGACGAATCCCTCGTCGAGCGACGCCGGCGCGGCGCCGAGCTCGAACGTGTCGACGATCTCCAAGCTGCCATCGGGGGTCAGCGTCAGCGTGCGCGTCAGCGACCGCAGCGCGGGCAGGGGGTAGGCTTGTGCGATCTCGGCGGCGACGCGCTTGGTGCCGTCGGTGTCGACGGGCTCGATGCGAAGCTGGCCGCCATGCTCACCGCCCTTGGCCTGCTCCTGGCCGTCGATCACCGGCAGGCTGTGGCCAAGCGTGCGGCAGTGGACGAGCTCGTAGCGATCGGGGCCGAAGGTCCTGGCGGTGTAACGCGGGGCGCCGGGGTCGACGAGCACGGCCCGACCGTGACGGTAGTAGATGAAGCTGCCCACGTCGTTGTGGTTGTGCGGCACGCCGTTGTGTCCGACGGTGATGGCGAATTGCGTGGCTGGGTCGTCGGCGGCGATGAGGCGCGCCAGGCCGGTCTCGGGCAGATGCCAGTCCCGGTGCGTCAGCTCGCGCGGCACGGGTTGGCCGTCGTAGATTCCCAGCGTGCGCCAGTCGCGCACGTCGAGTCGGCCGTCCTCGCGCGGGCAGGTCAGGGCGCAGAGGTCCGGCAGGGCGTGCAGGTGGTTGATCGCGGCCGCCACGTCGGCGTCCACATATCCGTCCGCCGCGTCGGCGACGGTGACGCGGTGTTTGCCGGCAAAGTGCACCGCCAGCGGGTAGCGGCAGATGGGGGCCACACGCTCGTCGGCCATGAGGTTGACGCGGCCGGCGGTGCGCTGGTGCACGGCGATCGCCGCCTGGACGAAGTGCCCGAAGCCGTATGCCCAGTAGCCCGGGCCTTCGAGGCAACCGCCGTCGCCGGCGAAGCCGTTGAGTGCGTAGTCCAGACGCTGGATCAGTGGGTGGATGAAATGGGCCAGGGTGAACGGATCGTCAATGCGGTAGAGCGCGACCTGGATGAGGTTGGCGTTGCAGACGTGGTTCCAGTTCATCGGCCGCGTCGCCCAGGTGTTGGGTCGGCGCCAGTCGCACGCGGCGTCGAGCATGCGGCGGTCGACTTCCGCGACGAGGCGGTCGTACACCTCGTCTTCCAGGCGACCGCGCAGCAGGTACGCCAGCTCCGCGAGCACGCGGCCGACGCGTGTCGAACCCAGCTCCAGGCCCGACGTGCTCCACTCGTGGGCGGGGATCAGCCATGTCGTGGCCTCGCACCACGCCCAGAGCAGATCCTGCACGTAGTCGAGTTCAGCGGCGGGGTGCTCCAGCCACACCGCGTACCCGGCGGCGATGGTGCGGCTGAGACGCTGGTCGTGCAGTTGCTGATAGGGCTCGCGGATGCCCTCGCGGCGGTACTGCCGGAACACCGAACGCGACAGAACCTCGATCGGCTGTGGCCGGGCCGAGTCGGCCAGCGCGTCCCACAGGCCCACGGCCTGGGCGCGCCGGGCGATACGCTCGCGGTCGGCTTCGCGATGCAGGCCCGGCCAGGTCGGCGCGTCCATCGCCAGCGCCAGGTGCTCGGCGAGCTGTTCGATCGTCACGTCATCCAGCAACATGAGGCCTTTCCTTGATGTTGGCTCAATGCGCCGCAGCGTGCAGCTTGTAAAGCCCCCGGTTGACGCGCGTCGTCCGCTCGGTGAGCGTCTGCCAAGGCTCGTCGTCGATAGTGACGAGCCCATAGTTGGAGTTTTCGCCATCGAAGCGGCCCTCGGCAGGTTGATCGCTGTGCTGGAACCAGTGGAAGCCCACGGCGAAGGGAAGCTTCATCAGATCGGTGACGTAGGCTTCGTAAAGATCGGCGCGCTGCTGCTGGCTCTGCACCGGGACGCCGGCGCCGTGCGTGTTGGGCAAGCCGGAGTCCATCGCCTTGAACGAGAACTCGGTGATCATGATCGGCCTGCCCGTCCAATCGTGAAGCTGGGCCAGGCGCTCGACCGGCGTCTTGAAGCTGTAGTTGTTGTAGGACAGGACGTCGGTGTGCCGGCCCATACTCTGGACGACCTCGGCGAACGCCGAGCCGGCGAAGCGGCAGCCGAGGATCAGGTGGTTGGGGTCGTGGGTGCGGATGGCCCGGGCCGACTTGCTGAAGTAGGCCTCCGCGACGTGGCGCAGGAAGTTGGACTCCAGGGCCAGGCGCTCCCGACCGTGCTCGCTCGGCGCGGGCGGCTCCACGGCGGCGTCGAGGCTGGGCAGACGGGTCCGCCAATGTGCGTTGAGCGTCTCCACGTCGCCGTGCCAGGCCTGGAGGTAGGCGCGGACACGCTCGGGCGGGCAGCACTCGGCCAGCGTATGCATCAGCGCCTCGCGGCCGACGGCGCGGAACGGTTCACTGATGGCGTCGAGGTCGGTCGCCCGCCTGAGGGCGTCGAAATCCGCCAGCGACGTCTGCCAGAGGCGGTTGAACGCGTCAATGGTTCCATAGCGCTGGCGGAGCAGTTGCACGAGCTCGTGCTTGCCCGGCGCGTCGGGGGCTAGGGCGAAGTAGTCGGCCAGCAAACTGCGGCTGCTGCGGCCGTCCGGGCCCCAGCGCAGTTCGTTGTCCGTGAAGTACCCCAGCAGGTGACGATCCTCGCAGTCGGACCCGCACTGTTCGGCGGCGGCGGCGTGCGTCGCGGTGTCGAAACGCTCGGAGAAGACATCCGGAAAGATGCCCTCGCGCCAACGCCCGCCTGCGGCCGTGCCGATGTTCAGGATCCGGCTGTGGGCGATGCCGCGGTCGCGAAAGACCGGGCTCGACCACGCGCCGATGGTGTTGAAGCCCCACGCGCGCAGGCGGTCATGCGCCACACCCGCCCACGCTTGGCACGAGCCGTATTTGGCCTGGACCTGTCGATGGTAAGGGGCGTGGCCAAGCGCCGGTGCGCGATCGCCTTCCCAGAGCACGTGGTTGACGCCGAAGGAGAGGAACGGGGCGCCCTCGGGATCGATGAGCCACCAGACGTCGTCGATGAGTTCGGTGCGGTAGAAGCGTGTCGCTGTGCTCGCCATGATCGGGTCGCCTCGTGAGGGGGCAGCCATCACCGGGAGATGTCATGGGGATATGGTGCTGGCGTAGGGGTTGAAGCCGCGATCGCGGCGTTAGCCGACGATGATTGTCCGGGGTTGCGTCCAGTGTATCAGCGCACGGCGCCGAGAATTCGGATCCACGGTGTGAGCCGAAGGCGTGGGCGCATCCTTCCACACGCGACCGTTTGCCCGTTTGGCTCCACGAGTTCGAAGACAGCGACTTCGTCAAGCTCAACCGCTGTCACGAAAGTTTGCACGCATGTTCCCGGCTGTGCAGGCAGTGCAACACGTCGTCGTGCGGGCATGTCCACCAGCTTATCATCCGCCCCTGCCGAATACGGACTCGGGTAAGCGTTCACACCGATCAGAGCAGCAAGGGAGAGGTCCGACCCATGAAGTGCGCCCTCACCGCGTCGGCGATGAACGTGTAGGCCGACCGCTGCTGCTGCCGACACGTCTGCAACACG
>SKPT01000501.1 GCA_007119405.1 Phycisphaeraceae bacterium | reverse complement strand
GGCGGCGATGAGCTGCCGCATGCGCATGAAGCGTTCGTCGAACAGAAGATTGTGCACAACCCCCAGCGTCAGGCGCCGGGCCCGGGCCGCGGCGGCCAGGCGCTGGCAGGCCTCGGGCTCCAGGGCCAGCGGCTTCTCGCAAAGCACGTGCGAGCCGCGCTGAAGCAGCTCCATGACGATCGGCTCATGCGTCGGCGGCGGCGTGACGACGTGCACCACGTCCGGGGGGCATTGGCTGTACAGCGCGTCGATGCTCCGGAAGGCCCCGTCGCGCAGGCCGCAGCCATTCGCCGCGGCGCGGGCGCGATCGATGTCCACGTCCACCACGCCCACCAGACGAACATCCCGCCGCCGGCGCAGCGGCTGAAGGTGATGGACGCTGTTCATGCCGGCCCCGATGACCGCGACGCGCAGGCGACCGTCGTCGCTTGCCCGGGTGGCCCGGCGAAGCGACGCCTCGACGTCGGACTCCGGCCGCCAGCGCGTGTGCGCCGTGAGCTTCGCGCTGTCGTAGTGAACATCACGCGCCCGGTCGCGCAGCTTCGCCACCGATGGCGCGTCCGCCCCCGCCAGGCGCGCCCCCCGGCAGGCGAGCGCCACCAGCGGGATGGGCAGGTAGATCGCCCGCCGACGCACCGCGGCGGCCTCGTTGACCACCGCCAGGTGGCGGGCGCGCGGCAGATGGCCATCGACCACGCTGTACGCCTGCCCCGCGGCCTGCGGCGCGTCGGCCAACGCCAGCAACGCATCGACCACACTGGCCAGGCTCACCAGCGGCAGGCGCTGCCGCGACGAGCCGTAGCCGACGAGCACCGGCCCCAGCGGTGTGCCGAGGTGCTCGAACACCACCTTGCCCGGGCCATGGACCAGCCCGGGCCGGACGACCGTCACCTCCAGGCCGTCGCGCGCCGCCTGCCAGGCGTGTCGCTCGGCTTCGACCTTGCCGCGCACATAGGGCCCGGCGTCCGCGACGGGATCGAGCAGCGGCGTCGCCTCGTCGACGCGCCCGTCCCCGTTCACGCGGTGGACGACGATCGAGCTGACATGCACGAAGCGGCGCACGGCCGCCGCCCGGGCCATCGCCAGCAGCCGGGCCGTGCCCTGGACCGTCACGCGCTGATGCTCCGGCCACGGGCCGCGCGTCGCCGCCGCGAGGTGGAACACCACGTCGATGTCCTCCATCAACCGCGGCGGGACGTCGGGGCCGCCCAGGTCGGCGACGATCGTGCCGGCCTCGGCGGGCAATCGCGCCGCCCGGCCGGTATCACGCACAACCGCGCGCACCCGATCCTCCCGCCCCAGCAGCGCCGCGACAAGCGCCTGGCCGATGAATCCCGTCGCGCCGGTGACAAGGGCATGCATGGTCAAACCTCCGTGCCAGCAGGATCTGATCTAGCCCGGCGACGCCGGCCGCGCCGTGCCGACGCCGGTGATGCAGACGACGGCCCCGGGCATCTGAAACAGCAGCGTCAGCACGGCGATCAGCAGCCCGATCGCCAGCGCCTGCTCGTGGCTCATCAAAGTCGCGCCGAAGAAGTAGACGAAGCCCACCTCGCGCACGCCGAGCCCGGCGATGGACACCGGCAGCATCATCAGCAGGATGATGATGGGCACGTAGATGAGGCAGTAGACCAGCGGCACGTCGATGCCCAGCGCCCAGGCGGCGACGGGCGCGATCCCCACGCGCAACGCCTGGAAGATGACGGCCCACGCGGCCACCTGCGCCAGTACGCCGGCGCGGCCGGCCAGGGCGTGCCCGGCGTCGGCGAATGCCTCGAGCTCGCGGATCAGCCGGCTGCCGGGCCGCGCGCGCGCCCGATCGGCGATCCACGTGCGCCCGCGTCCGTGCATCATTGCCGCGAGTATCAGCAACGTCGCCGCCGCCCCGCCGTACGCCAGCGCGTCGACGGAGCGGGCGACCTGGCCCGGCCCCACGAACGCCAGCGCCACGATCACCATCGCCAGCAGCGCCAGCGTCCCGATCAGGCGATCGAAAATCACCGAGCTCACGGCCACGGCCGCCCGCCCGGTGGCACGGGCCATGGCGAGCATGCGCACCGCCTCGTGGCCGACGATGCCCGGCAGGAAGCCGCCGAGAAACCCGCCGAGCAACGTCGCCTTGAAGGTGATGGCGAAGCCCATCTCCCCGCCCTGGGCGCGCAATAGCAGGTGCCATCGGTACGCCGCCACCACGCGCTCGGCGCTGAACATCGCCAGCAGCGCCGCCAGCCCCGCCACCGACACCCCGCCCAGCACGCGCCAGAGCTGGCCCAGGTCCGCCCACACCATCAGCGCCGCGACCAGACCCACGCTCAGGCTCACGCGGATCGCCAGCCACCAGCGCCGGCGCGGCCGCGGCGCGGACAGCGGTGCCGACGCCGGCTCCACAGGTGTGCCGGTGACCGTCATGTCCCCACCCCCATGGCCGGGCTGTGCAGCCGCATCGCCTGGCGGTAGACCTGGCCCATCGCCGCGACGTGGCGCTGCAAGGTGAAGCGCTTGGCGTGCTCGCGGGCGCGGCGGCCGGCGACGGCCTGCCAGAGCGGCCGATGCAGCGCGTCGACGATCGCCTGCGCAAGGCCGTCCACGTCGCCACGCGGCACGAGCCTGCCGGTGCGCCCGTCGTCGACCAGGCTGGCCAGGGCGCCGCTGTCGTAGGCGATCACCGGCTTGCCGCAGGCCATCGCCTCCAGGGCGACGAAGCCGAAACCTTCCTCGCACATCGACGGCACGACGGCGAGGTGGGCGGCGGCGAGCAGCGGAGCCACGTCGTCGCGCTGGCCCAGCCACTGCACAGCCTGATCCACGCCCAGCTCGCGTGCCAGCGCCTCATGCCCCGGCCGCGCATCGCCGTCGCCGATGATCCACACCCGCGCCTCGGGCATGTGGCGCAGCACCGTCGGCATCGCGCGGATGAGCTGATCCTGCCCCTTGCCCGGGATCACCCTGCCCACCATGGCGATCAGCGGGGCCTCGGCCGGCGTGCCCAGCTCATGCCGCGCCGCGGCCGCGGCCTGCGCCGAAACGTGCATGAAGCGCGACAGGTCCAGGCCGTGCACCACCGTGTGGCAGCGATCGGGCGCCACGGCGTACTCGCGGCTGGCGAAGCGCGTCACCGTCTCGCTGACCCCCACCAGCGCCGCCGTGCCGGGCCCGAGCAGGCGCTGCGCCGCCCGCACCGGCCGCGGCATCGCGTTCTGGTCATGCACGTGCACCACGCTGGCAATGCCCCGGCGATGCGCGGCCAAGCGGCCGAACAGGTGCGAGCGGAAACTGTGCAGGTGCACGACATGTGGCTGATGCTCGTCGAGCTGGCGCTCGAACGCCACCGCCGCGCGCGGATCCCACTTGCCAAGCCCGAGGAACTGCACCTCCACGCCCGCTTCCGTCAGCCGCCGCACCGCGCGATGCCACGGGCCCAGAAACACCACCTTCAGCGCGTAGCCGGCGTCCTGCAGCGCCGGCAGGACGTTGAGGAAGTACGTCGTCCCGCCATGCGTCCAGCCGTGGGCGTAGCCGAGGTGGTCCGCCATCACGAACACGCGCACCGTGTCGCGGAATGAGCTGGACCAGGCATCAGCCATGGGCCGCGTCCTCCTGCTCTGCGACGGCGCGCACGCCCGCCCCGTCGTCGCCGCGCCGTCGAACCAGGCGCGCCGGCACGCCTGCGACCACCGCGTACGCCTCGACACCGCGGGTGACCACGGCCCCGGCGGCGACCACGGCGTCGCGACCGACGCGCACGCCGTCCAGCACCGTGGCCTGCGCTCCGAGCCAACTGTTCTGCTCCACGACCACGCCCCCCTTCTGCGTCATCGGGTTCTCCACGATCGGCACATCGACGCGGTCCAGCCCATGGTTGCCGCCGGCGATCAGGTAGCAATGCCCGGCCACGAGCACGCGATCCTCGAGCACCATCTGCGTCTCGGAGATCAGCGTGCAGTTGCACGAGATGTTGACGCGCCGGCCGAGGCGGATCGTCCCACCCTTGCAACTGACGATGGTGTTGCGGCCGATGATGCTGTCGTCGCCGATGACGATGGCCTGGTCGCCGTCACCCTTGGCGTCGAGCACGACGTTGTCGTCGATGATGACGTTGTCGCCGATGAAGATGCGGTGCGGCTGGCGGATCACGACGTTGCGGCCGATGGTCACGCCCCGGCCGCACCGGCCCCACAACCGGCGGTAAAGCCTGCGCCGCAGCAGGTACCCGGCCGCGCCGGGCCAGGCCTGGGCGATGCCCGTCAGCAGCTCGTAGCGCAGCAGGCCCAGCAGGCTGCGTCGCCCGATCGTCAGCCACATGTACTTGTCCAGCGGCGACAGCGCACCATCGCCCATGACGCGGCGCACCTGCGTCCGCCCGTCGCCCGCCTCACCGCCGTCCGCGGCCGCCGGGCGCCAGCCCGAGGCGAGCCTGCGTCGCGGCGCCGCCAGATGGCCCTGGTCCACGTACCACCGGGCCGTCGCCGCCAGCCCGGCATCCAGCGACCAGTTCGGCTCGTAGCCCAGCCGCTGGCGTATCCTGCCGTTGCTGAACGCCCGCGACTTGATGAAGAACTCGCAGCGGCGCATGTAAAGCGGCGGTGCGATGCCCAGCGGCAGGCAGGCATGCTCGCACAGCCAGCCGGCCGCCAGCAGCGGCGCCACGGGCAGGTGGCGCCGCGGCGCCTTGACGCCCAGCGTCGCCGCGATGCGCGACACCAGGTCGTTGAGCGTCACGTACTCGTCGCCGCAGACGAGGAAAATCTCGCCGCGCGCCGCGTCGTGGTGGGCGCAGAGCACGAAGCCGTCGATCAGGTCGTCGATGTAAGTCAGGTGATACCTCGTCTCGCCGGAGCCGAACATGCGGAACGTGCCGTTGGCGATCGTGCGGAAGAGCTTGAGGAAGCGCAGATCGCCCGGGCCATAGATCCCCGCCGGGCGCACGATGCTCACCGGCTGGCCCTGGCGGATCGCCTCCTGCGCCACGCGCTCGCCCGCGAGCTTGGTGCGCTGGTACACGTCGCCGGGGTTGTAGGGCGCGTTCTCGTCCGCCGGCGCCTCGCTGACGTGCCCATGCACGCCCGCCGTGCTGCAATGCACCACACGCTGCACCGCCCACCGCCGCGCCGCGGCCAGCACGTGCTCGGTGCCACGAACGTGCACGTCGTGATAGAGCTGCGGCTGCGGCACGGCCGTGCGATAGACCGCGGCCAGGTGGTACACGTGGCTGCACCCACGCGTGGCCCGATCCACCGCGGACGCATCAAACACGTCGCCATGAACAAGCTCGACGCCGGCCTGCTCGAGATGCCCGGCCCGGCCCGGGTCCCGCACCAGCGCCCGCACCCGCTCGCCGCGGCGACGCAGCGCCAGCGCCAGCGCGCCGCCCGTAAAGCCGGTCGCACCGGTCACGAGACTTGCCGTCGATTCATCCGCCACCATGAGCCTCTCCACTCCCAGCCGCGGTCCTCCCTGACCACGGCGTTCACGCACTTGAGGGTAGACCTGGCTGATGAGGCTGTCTTGTGAGTTGACCCCGCGGAAATGGAAATCAGGAAGGCCCCGGGCCGGGCTCAGTCGCAACCGCCGAGGCGCTGCCGGCGTTCCCGGCCGGTTATCTCCCTGGCATCGCCGCGAATGCCGCCAACGCGAGGCGCCTCAGCCCGGCGAGATGGCGTAGCGCGACGGCATCTGCCCCGTCACCATGTAGTACGCCGCACCGAAAAGCACCCAGAAAAGCCCCAGCAGCAGCTCGGCGGCGATGATGCCGAGCATGCACGGCCGGACCCGATGAAACGCCTGCGCCCCACCCAGGTACACCACCGCCGAGCGCAGCATCCACCCGATGAGGAACGAGAACGCGAACTGGGCGATGAACCAGATGCCCCAGACGAGGAACGTCACCGGGTGCAGCGGCGAGTTGGGAAAGCGCAGGCGCACGGCGGCGGTGGCGATGACCAGGCCCAGCCCGGCGAGCAGCCACAGGTACGCCCCGGCGTCGGGGTTGACCAGCGCCAGCTTGTCCAGGCCCGTCGCCGCCGCGGCGTCGGCCAGGCTCTGGCGCGACTGCGCCGCCCCGTGCTCCCGGGCCAGCAGGTTGAACGACACCTTCGCCGTGCCCTCGGACAGGTAGCCCGGAAAGGAGAGCGTCCCGTAGCGATGCAGCACCGCCACGCCGGCGACGATGCTCGCCACGAGCGAGAGCACCGTCATCAGCGCCAGCGGCCCGGTCAGGCGCGGCAGGCGCAGGCGGAAGCGCTCGCCCAGGTCCAGCGCGGTGTTGATGTAGGGCATCATGATCTCCCGCGGATCGGGGATGATGATCCAGCTCGCCAGCGCCACCAGCAGCAGGCCCGTCGGGCCCATCGCCTCGAAGCCCAGCAGCCCCAGCATCACCGCCACGGGCAGAAACGGCGAGGAGAGCCCGAACGCGCCCGTCTCGCAGAGGATGCGGCTGAGCACGAGATGGATCAGCAGCGCGATGAGGATGAACATCACCGCCAGCGGCCAGTCCAGCCCCGCGCTGGCCAGCAGCCCCACCGCCGCGAGGGCAAAGACCACGAACAGGCGCGCCGCCCACGGCGCGTACGCCGGCGTCTCCGCCGCGCGGCGCAGGCCCAGGGCGTTGGCCATGACGTTGGTGTAGTAGCGCCGGCCGTTGTAGAAGATCGCCAGCGCCATCGCGATGAACGCGCCCATGCGCAGGAAGTTCGCCGGGTTGGGCTCGCCCTTGTTGTACGGAAACGACACGCCGTGGCGGATGAACGCCGCGCTGACCGCGATGTACAGCAGGTGCGAGATGCCCAGGCTGAACGACACCGCGCCGGGGATGAAGAACGCGAACGCCACCACCGTCAGGTACAGCCGCGGCTCGAAGTAGCCGTAGGACAGCCCGGCCCGGCTGGCGTTGGGAAAGAGCTGCCGCAGCGCGGAGAAGTCGAAGTTCAGCGGAAAGAACGTCGGCAGGCGGTCGATCCACGCCGCGCTGCCGTGCAGCACGTGCAGCGTCGCCACGGCCGCGAACGCGTACCAGAACAGCCGCGTGCGCATCACGTCGGGCAGGCGCGCCCCCGGCGAGCGCGTGGTCACCAGCTCGACGAAGCGCGAGATCGGGTAGGCCAGCAGCTCCCGGCGGGACCATTGCGGATGCACGATCAGCGCCAGGCACAGCGCTGCCAGGCCGATCATCAGCGCCGTGCCGCCCCACAGCAGCGCCACGGGCGCCCATTGCCCCCAATCCACATGCTCGGGCGAGAACATCGAGGTCTCGGCGTCGCCCTGGACCAGGGCCATGTAGCGCTCACCCTCGATGCGCCCGCCCGCCACCAGCACCCCCCAGCCGCGCGGCGCCGCCAGCACCGCGCCGTCACTGCCGGCCACGAGCAGGGCCCGATGCAGGTGCGTCTGCTCGTGCGGCTCGAGCGCCCGCCGGCCTCGCCGCTCCAGCCAGGGCGCCAGATCAGGCGGCGGCGACTCCGGCACAAGGGCGTCGTGGTAGAAACCTTCGCTCTCCAGTGCACGGTTGATGGCGCGTAGCAGCTCGTGCTGCAGATCGGCGATGGGGCGACGGGCGCTGATCGCGTCGTCCCAGGCGCGCTGCCCGGGCTCCTCGCCGTGCCGCCAGAGCTGGCGGCCGAGCGTCGGCTCGTCGCTGTCGCGGCCGCGGGGGACGATCGCCAGCAGCGCCGGCCAATCCTGGACGTGGCCCAGCGCGACGCGCCCCGAGCCGCCGGGCACGTAGGACATGACCTCCGCGCTCTGCCAGTGCGGCTCGTTGACGTGCCAGTAGTTGGGCATCCCCGCGACCACCGGAAAGTAGCGCCCGAACCCGCTGGCCGGCCAGGGGCACGCCGCCAGCGCCACGGCGATGACCACCGCCAGCTCCGCCGGCCGAAACGCCCACGCCGGACGCACGCTCGCCAGCGCAACGTTGCCCAGCAGCAGCACCATCGCCGACCCGAACACCGAGATGGGCAGATAGCTGGCGACGATGTGGGTCTGGTGCAGCACCCAGTCGTTGAAGTAGGCGACGCTCGCGACCGTCAGGCCGATCGCCAGACCGATGATGACGGCCCGAAAGCTCAAACCCGTGCCTCCTGCCCCGCCCCGTCACCGCGCCCGCGCGCTGCCCATGATCCCTTCCCTTCGCCGCCGCGCTGACGTGATCGACCGCCGACGGGCGGAACCCGACGAAGCCCGGCGGGGAGTCTCGTCCATCGGGCCACGGGTGTCAACGGCCCAGGGGCAGCGGCCCGAGCGTCAGCACCCGGGCGCCCGGCCGGGCCGATGCGCGATCACGTCGTGCCTCGGCTGCCACACGCATCGCCACGCCCGTGAAATACCTGACGGCGGCGCTTGCCTTGAGCTTGCGCGGGCAAATAATCAAGTGACGGGGATGGCAAAGCCGCCAGTACCGGGTCGAGTGGGACCCAGCAGTACACGCTGACCACCCACTTACAAAGCCCGGCAGGCCAGGTGAAAGGAGCCAAAAACGCTCCGGTCTCAAAGTGCCCACTTCGAGGCAAAGCCCGGCTTGTCAAGAACTGGCGGCTTTTTTCTGCGCCGCCCAAAGCGACGCCCACCGGTCTCGCCCCGGCTCGGGCTCCGCTTGGCTCTACCCGCCGTGCAGCGCTGGTCGCGACCCGGGAATCAGGCACCCCAGCACGGCGCCAAGCAGCGTCCCCATCAGGCCGACCACGTTGAACACGACGGTGAAGAACGCGACCAGAAACATCGCGTAAAGCACCAGCGGAACCTGCCCGGATCCGATCTGGATCAACAGGGCAAGCGTCAAGCCCACCGTCAGCAGCGCGTTCGCGGCCGCGCTCGCCCCGAAGGCGATCGCCACCCGCGCCAGCCGTCGCCATCGCTCGCCCAGGATCACCACCACGACGAACCCGAGCATCGCGTGCCCGCCGGTCAGACCCAGAAACCATGCTGCTTCGTAGCTGGTCATGGCGATGCTCACGCCACACAAGCGCCACCCCGACAGAGACTCATCGTCACCCGGACCGCGCCGCTTGACGCGGATGCAGATTATTGACGTTTGAATGGTTGGCTTTACCAGGATCGGCCACACTCAGGGTACCACGGCTTGACCGCGAAGCGGCAAGGCGTGCGATTGTCGACAAACACACGGCTTGACCCGCAGGGCCGTGCATCCGTCGCGCCTCGCACGGCTTGCCGCTTCGCAAGAACCGCGGGCCTGGCTCACCCGCGGCGGCCCGCTCACCCCACGCCGCGCATCGCACG
>SKPT01000072.1 GCA_007119405.1 Phycisphaeraceae bacterium | reverse complement strand
TCCTTCCGCAGCAGGTGAGCCTGCCGCCTCGGGCGCGCCTCGGCCAGTTGCTGCGCTTCCACGCCCGCCTGCGCGGCACCGGTCTCGACGCTCCGCGCGCCTGGCTCAAGCGCGTCGGGCTCGCCGACGCCGAGCGCCAGCGCGTCGACGCACTGTCGGGTGGGATGCGCCAACGCCTGGGCCTGGCGCTGACGCTCTTCTTCCAGCCCCGGCTGATTGTCATGGACGAGCCGGCGGCCAGCCTCGACCCGGGCTGGCGCCACGAGCTGGCCCGCTGGGCGCAGGCCGAGGCGCGTCGCGGCGCGGCGGTGCTCGTGACCAGCCAGCTCGAGCAGGACTGGGGCCCGGAGGCGGTCCATCGGCATTGCAGCGCCGGCCGCGTGGTCGACGCCCCGGCGGGGGGCGCGGGCTCATGAGCCGACTCGCCGCGGTCTACATGTGGGATCTGATGCTGGGCCTGGGCAACCGGTTCCTCCAGGTCTTCGCCCTGGCGTGCATCATGGGCGGCACCGCGATGCTCGCCGCGTCGCCGGCGCCGGAGACGCTGCCGCTGGTGCTCATCCAGGCGATCCTGTTCTTCGGCTCGCTGCTGGCCATGCTCGTGGGCTGGGCCAGCGGCCAGCAGTCGCGCGCCGAGGGAGCGATGCTCTTCGCCCAGCCCATCGGCCCCGGCGAGCTGCTGCTGGGCAAGCTCCTGGGCACGGGCACCTGGTGCCTCGTGCTGCTCGTGCTGTTCATGGCTCCCGCCGCCGTCCAGGCCGGCATCCCCGGCACCCTCGCCGCGCTGGGGGCCCTGGCCGTGGGCCTGGTGTTGGTCAGCGTGCTCGGCGGGCTGCTCATCGGACTGCTGACCAGCCCCGTGACCGGCCTGCTCGCGACGCTCGGTGTCTGGATTCTGGTCATCGCCGGCTGGGAGATCGTCCTCTACGTGCTCACCGAGACCGGCTGGCTGGTTCATACGCCGACGCTCTTTCTCGTCCTGCTGCTGATCAATCCGGCAGGCATCTTCCGCATCGGCGCGATGGTCGGCCTCGAGGCCGTGCCGTTCGACACCGACGAGTTGGAGGTTGGCCGGGCCATCTTCGAGAACATCTGGCTCACCGCGTTCGCCGTCTACGCCCTCTGGCTTCTCGCGCTCGGCGCCCTGGGCCGGTGGGCAATCCCGCGGCAGGAGTTCTGACATGAGCGACAACGCCAATCCGACCCGTCCCCGCTGGCTCCTCCCGGCCGTGCTCGTCGTCCTGGTCATCGGCGTGGGCTGGTACGTCGGCACCACGATGCGCTCGCCCGGGCCCGACACGGAGCAACCCGCCGCCGACAACGCCAGCCCGATCTACCGCGACGTCGGCGGCGTCGTTGTGCGCCTCGACCCGGAGGCCGAGTCCATTACGGTCGACCACGAGGAGATCCCCGGCTTCATGCGCGCGATGGTCATGGACCTCAAGGTCGCCGAGCCACGCGAGCTCCAAGGCCTGGCCCCCGGTGACGCGATCCTCTTCGACATGGTCCGGATCGAGGGCGTCTACCAGATCGTGAACATCCGCCCGGCCGAGCAGCAGTCCGGCGGCGCGCCCGACGCCGCCGCGCCGCCCGACGACGCGTTGAATGTCGGGGACCACGTGCCGGACCTCGAGCTGGTGAGCGCCCGGGGCGAGGCCTTTCACCTCCACGAGCTCGAGCCGCGCCACAAGCTCATCACGTTTTTCTACGCCCGCTGCCCGATCGAGCACTTCTGCCCGGCCCAGGCCCAGCGTCTGGCCGAGCTCCAGCAACACGTGGCCGAGAGCGATGCCGACGTGCACCTGGTGAGCCTGACGCTTGACGCCGAGCACGACACGACGGCCGTGCTCGCGGGCTACGCCGAGCGTGTCGGCGCCGACCCGGCGCTGTGGACGCTGGCCGGCGGCCCGGACGGCGAGGCGATCCGTCGCTTCGCCCATCGCGCCGGCGGCCGCATCGCCCGCCACGACGACAGCTACGAGATCGACCACGCCCTGGTCGCCCTGCGCGTTGACGGCACGCGCGTGGTCGACCGGGCCTATGGCCTGGAGGCGATGCAGCGGATGGTCGAGGGGATGTAGCCAGGGTGACGGCGTCGTGTGGGGCCCCAGCCATCGCTTCGCTCTACCCATCCTGCGATGAAACGCCACGGCGTTGGGTGCACGGGCGGCTTGTCCCCCGCCGCCGCATCAGCAGCATCACACCCAGGCCGAACACCGGCAGCGTTCCCGGCTCCGGCACCGCCGCGCCGCCACCACCGACGAGCAACTGCACGAACGGCGCCACGTCGCCCGTGTCGAGCACCCCATCGCCGTTGACATCCCCCGGCCACACGGGGTCAATGCCGTATTGATCCACGTACGCCTGCTCATCCGTCAGCGCCAGCACGAAAGGCGCCACGTCCCCCGTGTCCACCACGCCGTCGCGGTTCATGTCGCCCGGCAGCGCGTTCACCAGCCCCTGGCCGGGCGGATGGGCCGTCATGCGAAAGCTCGCCTCGATGCTCGTGCCCGCGGCGACGACGTCCGGGGCGTCAAGCCACTCCAGCCAGACGCTCAGCGAATCGTCGTTGGGGTCCAGTGTGCCGGCGAGATATCCCTGCACGCCCAGGCTCATCCCGCCATCGTCGATCACCTCCAGGCTTACCGTCGGGCTGTCGGGGAACCAACTCGCCCCGGGGCTGTTGACCAGCTCGACCCTGCGGCCGATCGGCTCGGGCTCGGCGAAGAGGTGGGCGTTGCGCGGCGTGTCGGCCGCCAGATCAAAGCTCGCCTCGCTGCCGTCCGCCCGCTGCCAGCGCACGCGGTCCGCGTCATAGACGCTCGCGTCGGCGAACATCGACGAGATCGTCGTCAGGCGGAAGCGATCGTTGCCCACGTTGAAAGGCGAGCTGTCCAGCACGATGTCCTGCTCGGCGGTGAAGGTGACGGTGAAATCGACGCTCGTGCGTCCAAGGCCCGGCCTGTCGAAGCTTCGCGTCGTCACCAGCGTCGCCTCGCCGCCGAACGTCCCCTCGATCCGGCTCTCGTAGTCCGCCTGGCCGTCGGTGAACACGTCGCCCCGGCCCACCTGCGGGATGAACTGCAAGCCCTGGGCCGTGCGATAGGAGACGGAGCCGACAACGCTGGTGCCGAGCGCGCCGGTCGTGCCGGTGGCCCGCTGATACGTCGCCCGCATGAAGGTGTTGGCGTGCAGGTCCACGACGGTCAGTGGCCAGCTCGTCGTGCCCGGCACGTTCACGAACGCCTCGACGAGCTTGTGGCTGCCGATCGATGCCCCGTTGTGAAAAAGCGGCACGGGCTGCTCCAGCGCGCCGCCGTCGGCCGCGCGCAGGGCGATCAGGCCGTCGTCGTAGAACGTCACGTCCTGGGCGAGCGCGGGGCCACCGCCCGCCAGCGCGACCGCCAGCGCCACCCCCAGCATCGCGGCTGCCGCGGACAACATGCCCGCCCGTGCCTCGGCTCTGGACATCATCCTCTCACCTCCAAGGGGCGCCCGCTCACCGTGTGCCACTGGCAGGGCCGTCCGCGGCCTTGTCAGTGCGTGACGCCGGGCGGAACCGCATCGAGCATCGTCACTGACAAGCTCCACGGACTCCGCTTGTCAGTGGCACCCGCTTCTCAAGGACATCCTACTGCCGCCGGCGATCCTCCTGCGTCCACGTGCGGTAGATGGAGGTCTCGTGCCCGTCGCGGTTATGCCGCACGGGGTACGACCCGTCCTCGTTCATCTCGATCTCGCGAAAGCCCGCCAGCTCCATCGCCCGCTGGATCTCGGCGTTGGCCATGAAGTGCTCCCACACGAAGCCGCTGCGGTGGTTCTCGATCTGCACGAGCGTGATGCCCACGTCGATGCCGATGACGTCGTCGTTGACCCAGCCGGTGTGCGGATTGAACGCGTCGACGAAGCCGTAGTGCGTCCAGATCTCGTCACCGTAGGCTTCGTACATGTGCATGAGGGTGGGGATGGTGATGTCGGGGGCGAAGGGGATGGAGCCGGCGGCGGCGCAGGGCACGACGGTGCCGTCGAGGTCGTCGGTGGCCGGGGGCCCGCCCCAGGCGCGGTAATGGTCCGCGGCGTCGGAGGCGGTGACGCCCCACAGCTTCGGGCCCCACTTGGGGAAGCGGTCCTGCATGAGGATGCTCATGCGGCGCTGGGCGCGCGTCGCCAGGACGGAATTCATCCAGTAGTCGGCGTAGTCGTCGCGCCGGCCGCGAAAGTCCACCCACGCCTGCGAGTACTGATGTGTGAACAGAGGCGGGCAGGCGAGAAAGTGCTTGCCGGCGTAGGTGATCTCCGGCCGGCGGGCCCAGGCGTGCCAGATGCGCGGCTCGATGGAGTGCGTCGGCGAGCCGATCGCCATCAGGTAGAGAATCAGGTGCTCGCTGTAGTTGTCCCACTCCGCGTGCAGGAACCCGCCCTCGGGCGTCCAGCCCATGTTCATCAGGTCCGTGCCCGCCATCATCCAGTCCCACTCGACGCGTTCGTAAAGCTTCTGGGCCAGCTCGGCGACCTCGGTGTCGGGAAAGTACTGCCGGGCCGTCAGGGCTCCGGCCAGCAGCAGGGCGGTGTCGATCGACGACAGCTCGCAGTCCCACACGCGCTCGCCCGTGGAGCGGTCGACGAAGTGGTAGAAGAACCCGCGCTCGTGCGGCATCTCGTGCCAGAGGTAGCGCAGCGTCTTGAGGACGCGTTCGTACGCCTCGTCGCGCTCGACCCACCCGCGCTCGGCGGCGATGCACAGGCCTGTGAGCCCGAAGCCCACCGCCGCGATGCTCGAGACCTGAGGCCGATTGCTCCCATCGGCCCGCGCCCGGTCCGCGATCAGTCCCGTGGCCGGGTCCGCCTGCTCCCAGAAGAACAGGAACGACCGCCGTGACAGCTCCTCCAGAAACGCGCGCTCGTCGCTGGCAAGCTCGGCCGCGGGCCACGCGGTTGTCGAGGTGCTGAGCGTCATCACCAGCGCTGCCGCCAGACAGGTCCATCGCATGCCGTTTCGTGCTCCATTGTTCGATAAGCGGGTGTCACTGGCGGATTTCTCGCCAAGCCCCGCGGCGTGAAACGGTTGATGCGGGGTGGCACACGGCATCCCCGCCAGGGTGGTGTGTGCGAACGTCAATGGTACCCGGCACACAGCACCCTTCGGGAGGCTGTGTGGCACCCCGGAAGCATCCCACGTTCGCCTTCGCGAGAAATCCTCCACGGGCACCCGTTCAGCACGTTCTCCGACAGAGCCTAGTCATTGAGCACCTGCAACTGGTTGCCCACGAATCCGATCGGGCCCTCGGGGTGGCCCCAGACCATCCAGGGCGCGTTGCCGATGGGGTCGCGCCGGGCGGTCTCCGGCTCGCGAAAGTCCTCGCGAGCCATGTACTTGCTGTGCCCGTCGAGGAACGACAGGTGCTCGCCGCGCCCGTTGCCGTGCCTTGCGACGTCGGCGTCGGGCGGTGGGCCGGGCGTGCCCCAGTCGATGTCGATCGCCACCACGGCCCACGACGCCTGCCGGATCAGGTCCGTGCGCATGCGCGTGATGCCCGGGATCGTCCCCCCCTGGCCGTCGCTCACCACGCGGTTGTCGTTGAGCTTGTAGTCCGTGTGGAAGACCCGGTCGTCGAGGCCGATCATCCCGCCCGGCAGGCGGTATGGCCCGCCGAGAAACGTCGGGTAAACGGGCGCGTCCCACAGCTCGCCGCTGGTCGCCGTGCGGTCGGCCATCGGGCAGATGAAGATCGTTTCGTCGCCGCCGACGTAATCCCACAGAAACTCGATCTGCCGGCCCTGCAGTTGGGCAACGACCTGCGGCAGGAAGTTGTCGTGGTCCATCGCGTACATCTGCGACGCGAAGGCGATCTGCCGCAGGTTCGACTGGCAGGTCATGTCCCGCGCCCGGTTGCGGACCGATGCCAGCACCGGCAGCAGGATCCCGATCAGCAGCGCGATGATCGACACCACCACCAGCAGCTCGATCAGCGTAAAGCCCCGAGGCCGGTGGCTGCGATTCGATGCCCATGCGGTTGACGCGATCATGGCCAGGCCTCCATCGAAGGAGATCGAGTCGAAAGGTGGGCCGGGCCGCTGAGCCCGTCCCACCGATGTGTCGTCAAAGGGCGCCGGGGCTTACGCCGCGTCGGCGCGGCCGGACGAGCCCCGCCAGGGCGGCGGCGCCCAGCAGCAGGGCGGTGCCCGGCTCGGGCACGATCTGGATGTTGGCGAACGTGCCCGTCATCGAGGCGTCCTGCACCGATCCCTGCACGTAGAACGCCAACTGGTAGTCCACCGGCCCGCCCTCGAGGTTGTCCCAGTTGAGCTGCCCGCTGGACTCGATCCCCGCCCCGCGGTCGATGCGGTATTCGACGGTTCCCGGGTCGCCGTTGCCCGGGCGGTAGATCATCTCCATGAAGAGCGATTCGCCCGCGGTGTATCCGTCGCCGGTGCCCAGCGAGCCGAAGCTGTGAAACGGCGCCCCGCCGCCGAAGGCCACGATCTCGCCCGCGTCGGAGTTGACGATGAACAGCGCGTCGCCGGTGACGGGGCTGTTGACGCGGAGGCCGGCCTCCTTGCGGGGCTCGAGGTCACTGACGTCGAGCGTCACGTCCGCGCTGATGCGGAACCCGTCGCCGAGCCCGAACGTCGCCGCCGTCGCCCCGCCGTCGGTCGACGCCACCGCGTCGTGGCGGTTGGCGAAGCCCTCGGCCACGCCGTCGCGATCGTCGAGGATCACCTCGCTGGGAAAATTGTTGGTGACCGTCAGCGTCGAGTCGGGGAAGTCGTTGAACACGCGCTCATTGACGAACATTGCGTTGACGTCGAGCACGCTGGCGTGCGCGGCGCCCGTCGCCAGGGCCGCGAGAACGCCCCCGGCGGCCAGTTGAACGATCCTTGCTTTCATCATGCACCTCCTTTTCCAGGTGAGTTGGCCCGACGCGGGCCGGATCGAAATATGTGTGCCTGTGTTCCCATCAGCGGTCACCGCGCCGGCGGCGCGTCAGCAGCAGCATGGCCGCCGCACCCAGCACCGCCGCCGTGCCCGGCTCGGGCACGGCCGCCGGCTCCGGCCCACCGCCGTTGCCCACGATCAACTGCACGAACGGCGCCACGTCGCCCGTGTCGAACGCCCCGTCGCCGTTGATGTCGCCGATCAGCGCCGGATCGATGCCGTAGGTGTCCGTGTAGCCCTCGGGGTCGGTCAGCGCGAGCACGAACGGCGCCACGTCGCCGGTGTCGACCGCGCCGTCAAGGTTCATGTCGCCGAACAGGTGGGCCGGCAGGGGCTCGAGCGCGATGTTCTCGAATACGGCGCTGCCGAAATCGTCTTCGATGAAGTCGAACTCCACGGCGTTTTGCAGGTAGAGCCCGAGGTGGCTGTCGTCGATCACGCCGTTTTCCAGGTTGCCCATCGGCAGCAGGCCGCTGGATTCGCCGTTGAAGACGTACTCCATGGTCGCGGTCAGCTCGCCGGCGGCGCCGTCGCCCGGGCGGTAGTTGAGCGCCAGCGACGCTGTCTCGCCCAGCGTGTACGCGTCGGTGCCGAACTGGTGGAACGGGAAGATCCCGCCGAACGCCGCCACCTCGCCGTCGCTGGTGACGATGAACAGCCCCTCGCCGGCGATCCCCGTGTCCAGGCGAAGCCCCGCCTCCTTGCGCGGGCTGGTGAACGGGGCGTCCAGGGTCACGTCGAAGGACAACGAGAAGCCGTGCTCGTTGAGCAGGTCGAACGCGCTGGCCCCGCCATCGGCGGAGAACCAGCCCGCGTGCATGTTCGCGAACAGGTTCGTGTCAAAGTCGATCTCGCCGAAGTCCGGCTCATCGAAGCTGAGCTCATTCGGGTAGTCGTTGACGATGTTGAGCGTGCTGTTGGGAAAGTCGTTGAACCGACGCTCCTGGATCATCAGGCTGTCGATCTGGGTCACGCCCGCCCACAGCGGCCCGCCCGTCACCGCCACGACGAGCACGCCAACCCCGCAGAACTTGTACATGGTCTTCTCCTCCAGCATGGGGTCATTCAGGGAAAGAATCAGCCGTCGGCTGGCCCTTGACGATGGCGCCAGCCACAGGTCTGGCGCACGATCAGCTCCGTATCCAGCACCTGGTGGGCCGCCGGCCGGCCCGCGGTGCCCTCGCCCTCGCCCTCGGCCGCGGCCACGGCCATGCGCAAGGCCGTGCGGCCCATCTCCATCATGGGCGAGCGCACCGTCGTCAAGCCCACGTGACGCGCCGGCTCGACATCGTCAAAGCCGACCAGCGCCACGTCCTCGGGGATCCGAATCCCCGCCGCATCGAGCACCGCCCGGACCCCCAGGGCCATCGTGTCGTTGAGCGCGAAGATGGCGTCGGGCAGTTCGCGTCCCGCCTCGAGCCACGCGCTGACCGCCGCCTGGCCGCTGGGCTCGGTGAAGTCACCGGCCCAGAGCAGGTCCGGCTCGAGCTCGCGCTGGGCCGCGGTCAACGCGGCCCAGCAGCCGACCAGCCGCTGCTGCGAGTCGAACGACGCCTGCGGGCCACGGATCACCGCGATTCGCTCATGGCCGCACGCCAGCAGGTGGCGCATCGCCGCCTTCGCCCCGCCGACGTTGTCCACGACCACGCTGGGCACCGCCGCCGACGCGGCCGGCCGATCCAGCAGCACGATCGGCGTGCCCGATTGCACCATCTGCTGGATGAAGGCCTCGGGCATGGACAGGTTCATCAGGAGCAGGGCGTCGACGCGCCCGTCCTGGAGGTACTGCGAGACGAGCTGCTCCTGGTCGTGCTCGCCGTGCGCGAAGCCGACGTTCAGGTGGATGCCGCGCTGCGAGGCGACCTCGTTCATGCCGATGAGGACTTCGCTGAAGAAGCCGCTGGCGATGTAGGGGAAGATCACGCCGAAGGTGTTGGTCCGGCGCGAGCGCAGGGCGCGGGCGGCGTGGTTGCCGGTGTAGCCCAGGGCCTGGACGGCCTCGAGCACGCGCTGCCGCGTCGCCGGGCGAACGTTCCGCGCCCCGTTGAGCACGCGGGAGACGGTGGCGGTGGACAGGTTCGAGAAGTCCGCGACCTGCTTGACGGTGATCGATCGGTTCGTGTAATCGATTACATCCATCACCGGTTCAATGTACCGCCGCCGGCAGGTCGGTCAAGACTTTTCTGCCGCAACGGCGAAAAAACCTGCACAGGTGTCACCATCGACACCGCCATCGCCAACCCCGGTCGATACCGCAAACAATTGTTAAATGATAGTTTATATATGATTCTGGCCGCCC
>SKPT01000049.1 GCA_007119405.1 Phycisphaeraceae bacterium | reverse complement strand
TAGTGGCGGGGGGGGTGATGGAACCGATCGATGGATGGTGCATTCGAGCAACGGCGATACCTGATCCCCTTCCGCGCCACGCTGCTGCCGCAGATCTTCACCGATGTGCTGGTCGTCGGCGGCGGCGTCGCCGGCATGCGCGCGGCGCTGGAGGCCGCCGGCGAGGCCGTGGACGGCGGGGGTGCGGGTGGCGGGGGCGGGGGTGAGGTGATCATGGCGCTCAAGGGCAAGATGCACCAATCCAGCACCTGGCGGGCCCAGGGCGGCATCGCCGCGGTGCTCACCGCCGAGGACAGCTTCGAGAACCACGTCCGCGACACCCTCGTCGCCGGGGCCGGGCTCTGCGACGAGCCGGTCGTTCGGCAGGTCGTCGAGGCGGCGCCGGCGCGGATGCAGGAGTTGATCGACTGGGGCATGCCCTTCGACCGAGACCGGGGGCACGAAAGCTCGCCGGCACGCCACCGCGACACCGAGGGCGGCGCGTTCGCGTACGGCCGCGAGGGCGGGCACAGCCACTTTCGCATCCTCCACGCCGACGGCGACGCCACCGGCCGGGCGCTCGTGCGCACGCTCGAAAGCCGCGTGCGCCGGCAATCCGGCATCCGCATCTTCGATCAGTGCTTCGTCCTGGACCTGATCACCCACGACGACGCCGACGGCTCGCCCGCCCGCTGCCTCGGCGCCATCACCCACCATCCGCGCTACGGGCTCCAGGTGATCTGGGCCCAGGCCACCATCCTCGCCGCCGGCGGCTGCGGGCAGGTCTACCGCGAATCGACCAACCCGCGCGTCGCCACGGGCGACGGCCTGGCGATGGCGTACCGCGCCGGGGCCCGCGTCATGGACCTGGCGTTCATGCAGTTCCACCCCACCACGCTCTACGTCGCCGGCGCGTCCCGCGCACTCATCACCGAGGCGGTGCGCGGCGAAGGCGCCCACCTCGTGGACCGCGACGGCCATCGCTTCATGCCCGACCACGACGAGCGGGCCGAGCTCGCCCCGCGCGACATCGTCGCCCGCTCCATGCTGCGCCAGATGAAAGCCACCGGCCACTCGCACGTCTACCTCGACGTGCGCCACCTCGACCAGCAGCGCTTCGCCCAGCGCTTCCCCGGCCTGTGCAAGCTCCTGGCCGAGTTCGACATCGACCCGGCGACGCGGCCGATCCCCGTGCATCCGTCGGCCCATTACATGATCGGCGGCGTGCTCGCCGACGACCGCGGCCGCACGAGCATCCCCGGGCTCCACGCCTGCGGCGAGGTCGCCTGCTCGGGCCTGCACGGGGCGAACCGTCTGGCCTCCAACTCCCTGCTCGAAGGCCTGGTCTACGGCGCCGTCGCCGGCGCCGAGGCAGCCGGCGAGGTGCGCGGCGATCGCCCCGCCTCGCCGATCAAGGTCGTCTCCGACATCCGCCCCTCCGACCGCTCGGAGCTGGACCTTGCCGACGTGCGATCCAGCCTGCGCAGCGTGATGTGGCGGCACGTGGGCATCGAGCGCGAGGGCCAGCGGCTGGAGGAGGTGGCCGAAATGTTCGCCTTCTGGGCCCGCTACACCATGGACAAGATCTTCGACGACCAGGCAGGCTGGGAGGTGCAGAACATGCTCACCGTCGGGGCGCTGATGACGCGCGCCGCCGCGTGGCGCTGCGAAAGCCGCGGCACGCACTACCGCGTGGACTGCCCCGAGACGCTCGAGGCCTACCGCGTGCACGACGTCTGGCGGCGCGGCGCGGGCGCGGCGGAGATGCGCGAGGTGGCGGGAGCGGCGGCGATGCACAATGAAGAGGCGGCGCGTTAGCCGGCGTTCACCAGTCGGGAGGCGGCGATGTTGAGATGCCTGATCACGTGTGGGTTGCTCGGCGCCGTGATGAGCCTGGGTGGCGGCTGTGTGGCGTTGCACGCGATGGACGACTACCCGTTGCTCGTCGTCGACGGTGAGACGGGCGAGCCTCTGGCGGGGGCGGAGGTGGAGATCAGAAACAGCGGCTGGCGTGCGCTGGACTTCTCACGTACGCAGAGGACAACGAGCGACGAGGCCGGCCATGCGCTCGTGCGCGTGTTGCCGCGTTGCCACGGCTCCTCGCGAGTGGCGGTTAAAGCCGAGGGCTACATAGACCTGACCCTCTGGCTGGGCACGGACGAGGCGCAGCGGTGGCTGGTCGAGGAGCAGGTCGATGGCCAGACCGTGCGCCGGGTGCCGCTGTATCGTGGCCCGGCGCCAAAGCTGGCGATCGTTTTGCCGGACGATTACCGCGGGCCGTTGTTCGTGGATCTTCACCTCGATGAATCGGCCGACGCTCAAGCCGGCGAGCGCGGGTTCGTTGCCCGGCCAAACGACGCGGGGTACGTGCGTGTCGATGCACCGCCGCTGCTGTGGCGCGAGTTGCATCCTTGGCCCGAGCATGGGGCGATGCAGGTGCGCTATGCCAACGGCGAGGTGATCCCGTTTGGTTCCCAAGGTCATCACGCGGGGGCTGTTTACGTTAGATCGGGTGAGCCGGTCAGGGTGCGCCCGCTGGACCGAGGCGCGATCCGGGTCTGGCCGGCAAACGACAGGATCGAACTCCCCTACATCGTCGGCACTCAGGCCGATGAGGCCGCCTTCTACGCCGAAATAGGCGTGATGATCAATCGCATCTTCGAGCACGCCACCGCCGGTGACTAATCCTCGCAGGCGTCAACACCATCCCCAAGCCTGCTCATCACCGCAACGTTGACCCATCCGATCGCGGCGCGCCCTGGCGGGGGGCTGACACGGTGCAAAGATAATGTTGTCGCGATTCGCACGGCTTGCCCTTCGGGACAAGCCGTGGCACCCCCGCCTGTCCCCCACCTGTCTCCCCCCTTCGCGCTCATCGCCCCCTTCGCCCCTTCGCGGTTCTCCCCGAGTGGCGCGGGGCGACGCCGCGCTCACCGATCCTCCGTCTGCAGGTCCTTGTCCCGGTGCTGGAGCTGCGCCTTCAGGCGCGCCAGGATCGAGCTGTGCATCTGGCTCACCCGCGACTCGGACAGGTCCAGCGTCACGCCGATCTCCTTCATCGTCATCTCCTCGTAGTAGTAGAGAATGACGATCAACCGCTCGGCGCGGCTCAGGCCCTTGGTCACCAGGTTCTTCAGATCCCGCTTGGACACGGCCTTGAAGGGATTGGCCTGCTTGGCGTCCTCGAGCACGTCGATCTCGCGCACGTCCTTGTTCGAGTCCGTCTCGAACCACTTGCGCGACAGCGACACCACGCCCGTGGCCCCGGCGTCCTTGCGCACCTTGGCGTACTCGTCCGGCGAGAGCTTCATCTCCCTGGCCAGCTCGTCGTCCGTGGGCGTGCGGCCGAGGCGCATCTCCAGTCGCTTGCGCGCCTGGTCAACCTGGCTGGAGCGCGAGCGGACGAGGCGCGGCACCCAGTCCATCGCCCGCAGCTCGTCGAGGATCGCGCCGCGGATGCGCGGGGCGCAGTAGGTCTCGAACTTCACGCCGCGGTCGCGGTCGAACGCGTCGATCGCGTCCATGAGGCCGAAGATCCCCGCGGACATCAGGTCCTCGACGTCGACCTCGTCGGGCAGCTTGGCGTGGATGCGTTCGGCGTTGTAGCGCACCAGCGGCAGGTAGTGCTCCATGAGCTTGTTGCGAAGCTGCTCGTCGCCGGTCTTGCGGTACTCCTCCCACACTTCCTCGACGGAGGCCTGCTGCGTGGCGGTGGCGGATTGAGCCGGTTGTCGGTATCTGGCCATCGTCTGCTCCTTGACTTAGCTGACCAACCGCCGGGCCTCGGCGGTTCCCGTCAGCGCAGCTCAGGACGCCGCGGCCGGGGCCGGGTCCTGATCCTGACGCTGCCCGTCGGAGTCCGCTTCCTGCTGCTCCGGCTCGGGCTGGGGGATGGGGTTCGCGTGCTTGTGACGTTCGACGTGCAGCGCGACGACGCGCTGGGCGATGCTGCCGATCAGCAGCCCGATGAACCAGGCGGCGATCATCACCAACGTGGCGCGCCAGAGTATGGTCGTGGCCGCGTTGCCGACGTAGATACCCGCCAGCGCCGCGGCGGCGAAGCTGGTGAGCGCGAAGCTGGCTGCAATGACGCGGGAAGGGATGGCGAGCACTCCTTTGCTCGAAACGAACCTGGCGTGCACGAGCCACACTCCGTTGGGTGCACGCGGCCCATTCTAAAGCCCGGGGAGCTTCCTGGGAAGGGCCCGGGGCATCTGGGGAAAAAATTTTCAAGTTTCTCGCCCAGGCCCGTACCGGGGCGCACCGCAGCAGATGTGCCCCGGGCAAACGCGCCGCCGGCGCATCGGCCGCTGGCGTTGCGGTTTGTCCGTGTCACTGCGGCCTTGCCTTGCAAGGCGGGTGGGACGCGTGCCACACAGCATCCCGACAGCGTGCCGTGTGCTTCGGCCCTGCACGGCACAAAACAGCCTTCGGCCGGCTCACAAATGTTCCTGGCGGCGCAGAAAAAGACCCGCCGGGCATGCGCCGGGCGGGCCGTAGGGGGTCGTCTTTTGGTTGGAGCTGCGGAGTGGGCAACCCCGTCGAGCTGAACTACCGCAGCTCGCTCCTGAGACAACGACTACAACAACAGGAAGATTCCACTGGATCACCTCCTTCTTCAAAGGACCGTTCCAGCCGTCGCCGGCCCGGGCCGGTGTTGCGCCGGTCCCGGCTGCGCGGCCGCCGGAGAATTACCGCCCCATAACGTCTTACGGGGCCCAGCGCCCACGGCGTCGCCGCGGTCGGCCGGCGTTGGCTCCAGGCGGTGCGACGGGGTTTTCCCGCCGGCCGTCTCCTCTCGCCTCGCCGGCATGTTCATTATCGGCTTCATGAGCGGCCGGTCAACCAGATTTTGCCACTTCCTGCGTCAAACCGCTGGCCCCGGATTGCTCCCCTGCTTGACACAGCCCCGGCCAGCGATCACACTAACCCTCGCGTTCACAAGGAGGTGAACATGACGCACGCCATGGATGATCCCGTAACCTCCCACGCCGGGACCGACCCGGCCCCCTCAACCGCCAGCGCCGCCCCCGTCAGCGCCGCCCCCGCCAGCGCCAGCGCCGCCGCGCCCCTGCACCGCCAGCGCATGCTCGAGGTCACCGACACGTGCCTGCGGCAGTTCGGCTACGACGGGGCGACCATCCGCCGCATCGCCGCACGCCTGGGCTGCGCGGTGGGCTCGATCTACCGCTTCTTCCCCGACAAGCGGGCGCTGATGCACGCCGTGACGCAGCAGTGCTTCGAGCCCGTCGCCGAGCGCGTCGAGGCCGGCGAGCCCGTCGCCGCCACCGCGCGCCACTATCTCCAGGCCGCCGCCGAGGCGCCGCATCACTACCGCCTGATGTTCTGGCTCTCCGCCCCGGGCCCGCACGGCGAGCCGACGCTGCCCGGTGTCATCGGCCGCATCCTCGAAGGCTGGGCCACCCAGCTCGGCGACGCCGCCGCCCGACGCTTCTGGAGCCAGCTCCACGGCAGCCTCATGCTCGGCCGCGACGGCGACGAGACACTCCGTACGCTGCTCGACGAGATCAAGTCAAGCAACGCCCACGCCGGCGCGAGCAACGGCGCCGCCGACACATCCCGGCAAGGCTGGCATCGCGACACCGACGACGACGTGACGCTGCTGTAGGTTTCGCCGTTGCGCGACGGGTCGGGTCTGCCGATCGTCACCGACGCAATGCGCGGGCGGGAGCGCCGCGCGCCACGGCGACGTGGCGTCGCGTGGCCTACCGCGGCTCGCGCACCATCGGCCTCATCTCGCGCGGGCTGCGCGGCTGGCGATAGCCCGGCGGCTGGACCTCGAACGCCAACTCCTCGAGCAGCGCCCGGCCCTGCTCCGTCTGACGGAAACGCTCGCCCACCTCCGCATGCGTGCGCTCGCCGCCGGCCGCCTTGTCCAGATACACGAAGCGCCCATACACCCAGCCCCGCGCCGCCGGCCCCCCCTGCCACGGGTGCGTCGCGCTGTCCAGCCGCGCCTCGCGACGCGCCCCGCGGAAGATGTACTCGGCCAGGTGATCGCTGAACACCGCCAGGGGCGTGGCGATGTAGCTGCCCGACTGCGGGCCGTCCGAGCCGTCGACGCGGCTGAACTGCGGATCATCCAGGCTCCCGTTCCAGGCATGATGCAACTGCGTGTTGAGAAACCGCTGCATGTCCGTCTCGTCGAACACGACCCCGTGGTGATACAGCTCCACCGCCAGCGCCACGCTCGAGCCGTAGTACCCCGCCCGGTGCTCGGCCCCGATCCAGTGCTTCCACCGGTTGTCGTCCTCCGGGTGAATGTCCCATTCGCCGGCCGGCGTCCAGTACGTCCACGTGTAATGGTCGTTGGGCATTGTCAGGGTGCGCTTGAAGAACGTGCCGATGCGCACCGCCTGCTCCATGTATTCATGCTCGCCCGTGACGCGGTACAGCGCCAGCAGCCCCGTCACCGCGTCCTCGAGCTTGTTGATCGGCTGCGTCAGGTGCCCCTTGGTCGGCGCCAGGTCCGCATGCGTGCGGTAGATCGCCCCGCGCTCGCCCAGCTCCACGTAGTTGCCCCGCTCGATCCACTTGCGCACCAGGTGGTTCCGCGCCAGGTCGAGGTAGCGCTCACGCTCGTCGGCGTAGCGCTCGGCCAGGGCGTCGTCGGCGTCGATGAACTCGACGAAGCGCGCCAGCAGCCCCGCCGCCACGAAGCTGTTGATGTGCACGTCCACGTGCCGGTCCGGATGGTCCGGGTGCTGGAACGTGCCCAGCGCCGGGCCGAACCACCCCAGGTACCCGTCCGGGCCCTCGGTCAGCACGGCTTCGAGGTTGGCGAACGCTTCGACGAAGAGGTCCAGGTACTGCCGCTCGCCCGTGATCTCGTAGGCCACCAGGGGCATCTCCAGATACGGCAGCACCTGCCAGCGAAGGTTCTCCGCCGCCTCGCCGACGAGCTGGCGCACGCGAGCGGTGCTGACGCGCTGCGGCACCTGCCGCGTCTGCTCGAGAAAGCCGTCCAGGATCTGGCGATCCACGTCGTCCGGCTCACCCAGGCCGTCCTGCGCCAGGGCCGGCGGCGTCAACATCGCAAGCACCGCCACCATCACCACGGCGGGAAATCGCATCTGTCCAATCATGGCAGGCATCCTTATGAGCGGGAGGATCGATGCACCGGTGAGTGTAACCGCCCCGCCGACGCGGATAAACGCCGGCGCGGGAGCTCTCGCCTGGTGAGACCTCAAGGCCCCAGGCGGATGCTCTCGGGCCTGGCCTCGCCCTCGTGCCAGAAGTAGTACCCGGTGCCGAAGCTGATCCAGAACAGCGCCACGAGCAGTTCGCCGGCGATCACGCCGACCATCAGCGGCAGCACCCGGTGGTAGGCCCGCGCCCCGCCGACCTGCGTCACCGCCGCCTTGATCGCCCAGCCGACCAGGAACGACACCGCCAGGCGGAACGACGGCATCGTGCCCCAGATCAGGAACACCACCGGGTGCAGTGGCCACCAGGCGAAGCGCAGCCGCGCCCACGCCGTGCCCCCCAGCAGCAGCATGCCCACGCCGATCCACAGGTAGTGCTCCCGCGCCAGGCGAATGCCCCACAGGCTTGTCAGCCCGTCGTGCACCGTCGACTCGACCAGCGTGCCGCGGGCGTCCATCTCCGCCAGCGCGCGCTGCAGCCCGTCGTAGGGCATCGACGGCAGCATCTCCGCCGCCCACAGCCCCACCGTGTTCAGCGCCCCGTACTGGTTGATGATCGCGAACGTCGCCGCCCCGCCCACCACGCAGCCGGCCACGACCATCACCATCATCGGCCAGCTCAGCCGCCCCAGCGCCCCGCGCCGCGCCGCGTCCGAGCGGTCGAACACCTGCAAGGCCGTGGCGAAGTAGGGCATCCACGTCGTGCGCGGATCGCCGATGATCATGATGCTCGCCAGCGCCAGCAGCACGAACGACGTGGGCCCGATCGCCTCGACCCCGAACAGCGCCACCAGCACCGCCACCGGCGCGATCGACGTCTGCACGAAGAACATCCCCGTCTCGCAGACGATGCGCGTCAGGATCAGAAACAGCAGCATCAGTATCGCCACCAGGATGCTCGAGAGCACCCAGTCCAGCCCCGCCCAAGTCAGCACCAGCACCGACAGCGCGCAGCACAGGACCATCGCCCGCGCCGACCACACCGCGTAGCCCGGCACCTGCTCCCCCCCGACGCTCAGTCCCAGCATCCGCCCCGCCACCTGGCTGTAGTAGCGCCGGCCGATGTAGATGATCATCAGGCCCATCGCCGCGTAGGCGCCGAAGCGCATCAGGTGCGTGCGCGTCGGCTCGAGGTAGGCGCGATCCACCGCGATGCCCTGGGAGATCAGCAACGCGCCGAAGGCCATGTACAGCGGAAACGCGATGCCCACGGAAAACGAAATCTTCGTGTTCAGAAAGAACGCGAAGGCGATCACCGCCAGGTGCAGCGTCGGGCTGAAGACCATGTGCGCCCCGTGCACCCGGCTGGCGTTGGGAAACAGCGTCGCCATCGCGCTGAAGTCCAGGTTGCGCGGCACGTTGGGCAAGGGCCAGTCCGGCAGCCAGGTGTTCAGCCCGTTGAGCCCGTGGATCGACACCGCCACGAGCAGCCCCGCCCAGAACAGCCCCGTGTACGCGATCGCCGGCAGGGCCCGCCCCTCGTCGCGCCGCGCCAGCTCGGCGACGAACTGCGCCAGCGGATAGGTCAGCAGCTCACGCCGCGACCACTGCGGATGCACCACCAGCGCCAGGAACAGGCACGCCAGCGCCATCAGCAGCCCCAGCGTCACCCATATCCGCAGCGTCGGCCACCACGTGTGCCAGTCCACCGCCTCGAGGATCGGCTCGCCGTCCGCCGCGCCGCGCCCCACGGTCGCCAGCTCCGCCGCCTGCCGGGCACGATCGCTGCCGGCGATCAGCACCTGCCCGCCCGCCGGCGGGGCCAGCACCTGCTCGGGAAACGCGCTGACCAGCACCCAGCGATTGACCCGCGCCCGCTCGTACTCATCCAGCTCGCGCCGCTCGGCCTCGTCGAGCAACGCGCGCACCTCGCCCGGCCAGTCGCCGGTGTCCAGCGCCGCCGGCGGCGCCAGCCAGCCTTCGTTGATCACCTGGTTCAGCCCACGCGTCAGGTCGCGCCGCTCGTCGCGCGCCTCGCCGCCGGCCTCGATGAAGCGCTCGAACGTGACGCGAGGGGAGACCAGCATCTGGCTCCACACCTGCGCCGCGACGGCGTCGGCGGGGTCGTCGATCGGCCGCTCGGCCGGCCGCTGCCCGGCGCCGACGATGCGCGACGCCACCGGCCGCCAGTCCACCAC
>SKPT01000558.1 GCA_007119405.1 Phycisphaeraceae bacterium | reverse complement strand
GAAAAGTGGGTGCCACGGCTTGACCGCGAAGCGGCAAGCCGTGTGACGGCCGACGGAGACACGGCTTGCCCTTCGGGACAAGCCGTGGCACCCCCACTCCTGCGGTTTTCGGACGGAGCCTAGGCTCCGTCCGGGGAATGGTGCCACGGACAAGATCGTGCCCGGCCTTGTCCGTGCGTTACGGCGTAGGCGTGTGTTGAACCGATCCGCCACTGACAAGCCCGGCAGACTCCGCTTGTCAGTGGCCCCCCCGCTTCGCGGATTCGTCGCCAGGCCCCTGGCTTGGAGGTGCCGATCCCGCCGGGCGAGCGGCCGTCGAGGGACCCATGAACGAGCGCATCACGATCGTGCCGCGTCCTGCCCGGGTGGACGGCCGCAACGGCTGGTTCGAGCTCAAGCCCGCCAGCCGCGTGCTGTGCGCCGGCCCCGGGGCCGAGGCGGTCGCGGAGCTGCTGGCCGAGTATCTGCGCCCGGCCACGGGCTACGAGCTGCCGGTGGGGCAAGGCGAGCAGGGCCAGGCCGGTGACATCGTGGTTGTCGCAAGCGGCGAGCCGGCGCCCGACGACGCCGGGTTCGTGCCCGAGGCCTACGCCATCGAGGTGGGCGAGGCGGCGAGGCTCGAGGCGGAGTCGCCGGCGGGCCTGGCGCGGGCGATCCAGGCGCTGCGCCAGCTCTTCCCCGCCGAGGTCTTCGCCGCCGACGTGCAGCGCGTCGAGTGGCGTATCCCCTGCCTGCGCATCGAGGACGCGCCACGCTTTCGCTGGCGCGGGCTGCACCTGGACGTCGCCCGCCACTTCTTCAGCGTCGAGGAGGTCTGCCGGTTCATCGAGCTGGCGGCCATGCACCGCTACAACATCGTCCACCTGCACCTGACCGACGACCAGGGCTGGCGCATCGAGATCAAGAAGCACCCCAGGCTGACCGAGGTCGGCTCCGTCCGCGCGGGCACCGTCGTTGGCCACGGCCGCCACCGCCCCTGGCGACTGGACCACCAGCCCTACGGCGGGTACTTCACGCAGGAGGACATCAAGAGCCTTGTCGCGTTCGCCGCCCGTCGGCACGTCACGCTCGTGCCCGAGATCGACATGCCCGGGCACATGCAGGCCGCCATCGCCGCCTACCCGGAGCTGGGCAACACCGGCCAACCGCTGGAGCCGCGCTGCCACTGGGGCATCTCGCACAACATTCTCAACGTCGAGCCGGGCACCGTCCGCTTCATGCAGGACGTGCTGGATGAGGTGGTGGCGCTGTTTCCGTCACGGTTCATCCACGTCGGCGGCGACGAGGCGCCCAAGCAGCAATGGGCCGACAGCGAACGCGCCCAGCAGCGCATGGCCGAGCTGGGCTTGAAGAGCGAGGAGGAGCTGCAAAGCTGGTTCATCCGCCAGATGGACGAGCACCTGCAGTCGCACGGCCGGCGGCTGATCGGCTGGGACGAGATATTGGAGGGCGGGCTCGCCCCCGGCGCGACGGTGATGAGCTGGCGCGGCGAGAAGGGGGGCATCGCCGCGGCGCAGCAGGGCCACGATGTCGTCATGGCGCCGGGGCATCACGTGTACTTCGACCACTACCAGGCTGAGCCCAGGAGCGAGGAGCCGCTGGCCATCGGCGGCATGTCCACGACCGAGCACGTCTACGCCTACGAGCCGGTGCCCGCCGAGCTGGCCGACGGCCAGGCCCATCGCGTGCTCGGGGCCCAGGGCCAGCTCTGGACGGAGTACATCGGGCACGTCCGGCAGCTTGAGTACATGACCTACCCGCGGGCCTGTGCCCTGGCGGAGGTGCTCTGGCGCAAGCCGGAGGAAAAACGCTACACCGATTTTCTCGAGCGGTTGGCCGAGCATCGCCAGCGGTTGGCGGTGCTGGGCGTCAACGCGCACCCGCGGCCATAGCTTCCCGTGAGCCCTCGCCCCCGGGCCAGGCGGGGGATGCAGCTCATAAGAGTAGCGGGTGCGGCGTTGGATGATCGGGGTGCCACTGGCGGCTTGCCCGCCAGTGCCCAGGCGCACCGCGGCCCATCGACCGTACAAACGGCGTGGGCGTTGCGTGATCGAACCACCCACGCCGTACGGGCCGCCGAAGCACTGGCGGACAAGCCGCCAGTGGCACCGAACGCCGCTACGAATGGAGCGGGCGTGCGCTCCAACCGTCCCCGGGCGCTGTATACTCGCCGGCATCTCATGTGACGTTTTCCCCCGGTCGAAGGAGTGACGTGATGAACATGGCCAGGACATGGACGACGGGTGCGATGCTCGCGGCTGCGATGACGCTCGCCGGCTGCGCCGGTGATCCCACCCCCACGGCGGACCCCGACCCCGACCCCGCCACCGCCGCCGGTCCCACCTGGGACGAGGTCCAGGACATCAAGCGCGAGCTGCTGACCTCCGCCGCCGCCAACGCCCTGGCCCAGCAGAAGCGCGACGCCCTTGATCCCGTCGCCCTGCCCATCCCGGAAGCGTTCGAGACCGCCGGCGAGCTTAACGCCGAGCACCTCGGCGACGGCCGCATCGCCGTCGAGGCCACCGTCCAGCCCGCGCGGGGCGACGAGCCCGGCAGCGAGTCGCTGCGCTTCGAGCTGGACGAGCCCATCAACATGCTCGAGCACAGCGGCCTGGCGATGACCGTGCGTGTCGACGACGTGACCAGCTCCGAGGTGCGTTTCGGCGTGCGCCTGATCGCCGCCGACGGCTCCACCGCCGACATCCTGCCCATGGTGCCCGTCGCCAGCGCCTGGGGCGAGGACGAGCACGAGATCTACCTTGACTGGGCGTTCATCAACTACGCCGACGTCGGCGACGCCATCGCCGTGCTCGAGGACGTCGCCGCCATCGAGTTCAGCGTCGCCGGCCGGCTGCGCACGCCCGAGCGGGGATCCAGCCGGCAGGTCCAGCCCGCCCGCTTCGAGCTCGCCGAGCTGCGGGTCGTGGACTACCTCCAGGGCTCGTACGACCCCAACCGCCACAGTTGGGGCTGGGACGACTCCGACCGCCGCGACCTGACGCTTCAGCACCGCACGCAGGAGGTCACCGGCATCGTCGCCCACTTCGCCGGCGACCAGGCCGTCGCCTCCGCCATCGAATCGCTCGACATGGCCGCGCGCACCCAGTGCTGGGACGGCTCGTTCCTCGACGGCCGACGCGGCGCCCGCACCGTCACCAGCGGCGAGTACACCCACGGCTTCACGCTCTGGGGCCTGATGGACGGCTACGAACGCCTCGAAGAGCTCGGCGCGGCCGAGCTCGAGGAGACCATCACCCTCGGCCCGGACACCCTCACCCGCCGCGACGCGTACCAGCGCATGATTTACCGCGGCGCCATGAGCCGCGCCAGCCACGTCCCTGCCGACTACTACGACGACATCATCGGCGGCAACACGCTCATCACCGGCGCCAACCGCGTGCTCGGCTACGCCATGGCCATGCGCCGCGCCGCCGACCTGCTCGACAACCAGGACTGGCGCGACGAGGTCATCGAACACTTCGACCCGATCATGGACGACATCGTCGACGCCCAGGGCGCGTTCTCCGGCGGCTTTCCCCTGCTTGCTGAAGGCAACCGCCACGACGGCCGGGGCATCCACTACGATGCCGGCTACATCCGCACGCACATGGACTGGCTCGTCATCGGCATCCGCGCCACCGGCGAGCCCCGCCTCATCCAGATCCTCGACCGCTACCAGCAGGTCATCGAGGCCGCCATGAACGAGGATGGCCGCGCCATCATGCGCCTCATCTCCGAGCGCAGCCCCACCGGCGGGCCCGTCTCCCTCGTCCTGCCCGACGCCACGGCCCAGGTTGGCCTCGAGCACGGCATGCCCGCCCTGGCCCAGTGGGGCTACAACGTCGGCATGCCCCAGTGGCGACAGTACGAGCCCGGCGCGCGCGTCAACCACTTCACCTTCGCCAGCCGCGCCACCGGCTACAGCCTCGGCGCCCACGCCGCGATCCTTCTCTGGGATATCCAGCACCAGCCCGAGCCGCGCGACGTCGGCTACCGCTTCCCGCGGCAGTTCCCGATCTGGTCCTCACGCTTTTACAGCAAGGAGGACGGCGAGCACACCCGCACCAGCCGCGTCACCGTCCACGCCGACGGCCGCATGGTCAACGACTTCCACATCGAGGTCGGCGAGTGGCTTGAGACGGTGGGCATCCCCGTGCTCGTGCGGCCCATTGAGGGAGCCGTGACCGTCGAGGCCGTGTCGCTCGACGGTTGGCCGGCGCTGCTGCCCGACGATGCGGAGCTGACGCTCAGCCGCGATGACGACCCCGGCCCGACGGTGCGCGTCGGCGAGACGATCGGCCTGGTGCTCGAGGAGCCGATGCACCTGGTCATCGAGGGCCCGGCCGCGAGGCTGCCCGGCGAGTTCGGCGGCCAGGCGGTGCCCGTGCGCTTCGAACTGATCCTCACGCCGCACGAGCCCGGCCAGAGCGTGGGGCTGCGCGTGATCAACGAGGTCGTCGACTACGAGCACGAGATGTCCGCTGACGAGGCGGACGATTGAGGTTGAATAGTTGGCTTCATCAGGGTGGGCCTCACAGAGGGTGCCACGGCTTGACCGCGTAGCGGCAAGCCGTGCGATCGTCGGCCGTGTGGACCAGTTCGAAGCCAAGTTGATCTCGATAGAAGGCGAATCCGGCGTGCACATCGGGCACGCCAAGGACCGGCTCGATCGTGTCGCAGGTCGCGTCGACTGGCCGAGTGGCTGCCATTCGGGCTCTCCTTGTGGGATCGCGGTGCCATGCAGGATCACTGAGCGCGTGCCGTCTCCGGGCGATCGAGCAGTTGGCAGAACATCAACGGGTTCGACTCCGTGTCGACTGTTTCGAACTCACGCCGGCCGTGCGCCGTGTGCGGGTGGCCGACGCGCCAGCCAGCAGCCTTGAGTGTGCCGTGAATTTCGTCGACATCGTCGACGTAGATCCAGAACACAGGGCCGCCATTCTTCCGCGCCTGCTCCGGGTGCCGCTGAAACATCGCCTGCGTCGAACCCGCGCGGACGGAACACCAGGTCATGCGTCCGTCCTCAGCGTAGCTGTCGGTGACCTCGAAGCCCAACACGTCGCGGTAGAAACCAAGGGCCTTGTCAACGTCAGCAAAAGCGAGCATGGGGACCATTCGCGCGACGTGCATGGCGTGGATGTTCCTTTCTTCAACGAGTGTCCGAAGGGCCCTCGCGGCGTGTCCGGCTGTTGGTGTCAGCACGCTGTTCACTTTCGGCGGCACACAGGATTGCCTTGACATCGCTGGCGGTGGAATCGTGGTTGCCAACGTCATCCTGCCCCTTCGCCAACGATTGTACCCGCCCCGGCGATCAGCCCAAGTTGCGGTTCCATCGTTGGCGCCCACCGAGGCGGCGATATACTTCGGATGTCAACCCATCACCCGGCCCACCGGCAGGCGGCGCGACCGCCTGTTGAGGGGTTGCGCCTGCGCGCATCACGCTTGGAGAGCCGTTCAAGCGGCAGGAGATCCGGCATGGCTCACATCGTCGTCGACGAACTTTGCAAGTCCTTCCGCATCGCCCGCCGGCGGGTTGGCCTTACCGGCGCGCTGGTCAGCGTCCTGCGGCGCGAGCATCAGCAGATCGACGCGCTGGCGGGTGTGAGCTTCGAGATCGAGCGCGGCGAGCTGGTCGGCTACATCGGGCCCAATGGCGCCGGCAAGAGCACGACGGTCAAGGTGCTCGCCGGCATCCTGGTGCCCAGCTCCGGGCGGTGCGAGGTGGACGGCCGGGTGCCGTGGCGGCAGCGTGTGGCTCACGTGCGCCACATCGGCGTCGTGTTCGGGCAGCGCACGCAGCTCTGGTGGGACCTGCCGGTGATCGAGTCGTTCGAGCTGCTGCGCGACATCTACCGCGTGCCGACCGCGGTCTATCGCCGGATGCGCGACGAGCTGGTGGCGACGCTCGATCTCGAGCCGCTGCTGGATGTGCCGGTGCGGCAACTGAGCCTGGGCCAGCGGATGCGGTGCGATCTGGCGGCGGCGCTGCTGCATGAGCCGGGCGTGCTGTTTCTTGATGAGCCGACGATCGGGCTGGACGCGGCGAGCAAGGTGGCGGTGCGCGCCTTTATCAGGAAGATCAACGCGGAGCGCGGCGTGACGGTCATTCTCACCACTCACGACATGGACGACATCGAGGCGCTGTGCACGCGCGTGATGGTCATCGGCAACGGCAACGTGCTTTGTGACGGCACACTCGAGGAGCTGCGCCGGCGGGTGACGCGCGAGCGGCATCTGATCGTCGATCTGGCCGAGGCGGACGGCTGGTGCGGCGACACGAGCCTGGGCGAGGTGATCGAGCACGAAGGCGGCAGGGTGCGACTGGCATTCGACCCGCAGACCACTCCGCCGGCTGAGCTGATTGCCCGCGTCACCGCTCGCCACGCGGTGCGCGACCTGTTCGTGGAGAACCCCCCGATCGAGCAGGTGATCAGCCGGCTGTACGAGGGGGTGGGCGCATGATCAACGCGTATCGGGCAGTGCTCACGTTGCGGTTTCGCGAGGTGCTGCAATACCGGGCCGCGGCGTGGGCAGGCGTGTTCACGCAGGTGGTGTTCGGCTTCATCATTCTGATGGCGCTCAAGGCATTCTACGGGTCGAGCGAGGCTGCGCCGCCGCTGGGCGTGACGCAGCTCATCGCCTACATCTGGCTCGGGCAGGCGATGTTCTCGCTCATGCCCTGGAACGTGGATCGCGACGTGCAGGCGATGATCCGCACCGGCGCGGTGGCGTACGAGCTGGCCCGGCCTATCGACACGTATTCGCTCTGGTTCTGCCGCACGATGGGCTGGCGCTTGGCGGCGGTGTCGCTGCGTGCGCTGCCGCTGCTGGTGCTCGTGGGGCTGGTGTTCCCGTGGGTGGGGATGAGCGCGTGGGCGCTGCCGGGGCCGGCGTCGTGGGCGTCGCTGCTGGCGTTCGTGGCGGCGATCGTCGTGGCCGTACTCCTGGCGGTGACGATCACCATGCTCATGCACGTGGTGATGCTCTGGACCCTGGACGCCGAGGGGATCACGCGCGTCGCCCCGGCGATCGTCATGCTCGGGGCGGGGATGATCATCCCGTTGCCGCTTTTCCCGGACGCGGTGCAGCCGCTGCTGGCGGCGCTGCCGTTTCGCGGGCTGCTGGACGTGCCGGTGCGGCTGTACAGCGGGCATATTCCTGTCGCAGAGGCGGCTGGGCACCTGGCGCTGGGGCTGGCGTGGGTCGTGGCGCTCGTGGTGCTCGGGCGATGGATGATGGCCCGCGGGCTGCGGCAGGTCGTGGTGCAGGGAGGGTAGCGCGATGAGCGGCATGCAGCTTTACCTTCGCCTGCTGGGCGCGTCGATCCGCTCGCAGTTGCAGTACCGCGCCAGCTTCCTGCTCGCCGCCGGCGGGCAGTTCTTCGTTACCGCCGTGGAGTTCCTGGGCATCTGGGCGCTGTTCGCCCGCTTCGGCCAGCTCCAGGGCTGGACGCTGGCGGAGGTGGCGCTGTTCTACGGCACGCTCAGCGTCGCGCTCGCGCTCGGCGACGCGCTGGGCACCGGCTTTGACCGCATGCCCGCGATGGTGCGCGGCGGCGACTTCGACCGTGTGCTCACCCGCCCGCGTGCTGCGTTCATCCAGATCCTTGGCAGCGAGCTGGCCCTGCGCCGCGTCGGTCGACTCGCCCAGGGCCTGGTTGTGCTCATCGGGGCCATCGCGATCCTCGACATCGATTGGAGCGGCGCCCACTTCGCCTTGCTGCTGCTGACCATCCTCGGCGGCACGTGCATGTTCCTGGCCCTGTTCGTCATTCAGGGTACGCTCAGCTTCTGGACGATCGAGTCGCTGGAGACCGTCAACGCGTTCAGCTACGGCGGGATGACGGCCGGCCAGTACCCGATCACGATCTACGCCGACTGGTTCCGCCGGTTCTTCACGTTCATCGTGCCGCTGGCGTGCGTGATCTACTTCCCGCTGACGCTCGTGCTCGGCCGGGAGGACGTCCTCGGCGTGCCCGCTCCGCTGCGCGCCGCGGCGCCGCTGGCGGGCGTCGCGTTCCTCTTCATCGCCATGATGCTCTGGCAGCTCGGCGTGCGGCACTACAAGTCGACGGGCAGCTGAGCGGAGCGCGGCGTAACCTACAGGGACGACCTGGCGCTGTCGTGGCCGGGTTGCGGCCGAGCTTCCGGTGCCGGCCCGCAGGCTTTACCCCCCCGGATCGGTCGATTGCCCATGCACGATTCACACGCCAATCACGCCGCGGCACACGAGCGTCACGCCGATCACGCCACCCATGGGCATGGCGAGCATGGTGCCGGGGCGGGCGAGCACGCGGGGCACGACAAGCACGCCGGCCACAGCGTGGAGATGTTCCGCAACAAGTTCTGGGTGTGCCTGGTGCTGACGGTTCCTGCCCTGGTTTGGGAGCCGATGCTCCAGGACTGGTTCCGTTACGAGGCCCCGACGTTTCCGGGCTCACAGTTCATCCCCGCGATCTTCGGCACCCTCGTGTTTCTCTACGGCGGATGGGTGTTTCTGCAGGGGGCGTATCGCGAGCTGGCTGATCGCCTGCCCGGGATGATGACGCTGATCGCGCTGGCGATCAGTGTGGCGTTCGTGTACAGCGCAGCCGTCACAGTGGGTTTCGAAGGCCATGCGCTGTGGTGGGAGCTGGCGACGCTGGTGACGATCATGCTGCTGGGGCACTGGATCGAGATGCGCTCGATCTTTCAGGCCCAGGGGGCGCTCAAGGAGCTCGCGAAGCTGCTGCCGGACACGGCTGTGCGGATCACGGCCGATGACCAGACGGAGGAGGTGCCGGTTGACCGGTTGCAGGATGGCGATCTGGTCCTGGTGCGTCCCGGTGCCAGCGTTCCTGCCGACGGTGTCGTCAGGCGCGGCCGAAGCAGCGTCAACGAGGCGATGATCACCGGCGAATCGCGCCCGGTGGACAAGCAAGAGGCCGACAAGGTCATCGCGGGCACGACCAATGGCCAGGGCTCGCTTCGCGTCGAGGTCACCGGCACGGGGGAGAAGACGGCCCTGGCAGGGATCATGCGGCTGGTCGAGCAGGCCCAGGGCTCGCGCTCGCGGGCGCAGGCGCTGGCGGACCGGGCGGCATTCTTCCTGACGCTGGTGGCGATCGGGGCGGGTGGCGTGACGCTCGTGGCTTGGCTGGCCCTGGGCGCCGCGCTTGATTTCACGATCACGCGGGTCGTGACGGTGCTGGTGATCGCCTGCCCGCACGCGCTGGGCCTGGCGGTGCCGCTGGTGATCGCGATCTCCACGACGCTCGGGGCGCGCGGCGGGCTGCTGGTGCGCGACCGGCGGGGCCTGGAGGAGGCGCGCAAGCTCGACAGCGTGGTGTTCGACAAGACAGGCACGCTCACGCTGGGCGAGCATCGGGTCACCGAGACCGTATCGGCCGAGG